>USDU01000011.1 GCA_900553635.1 uncultured Lachnospiraceae bacterium
CTGTACGGGGCCTGCTCGACCATAGGGGAGGCGCTGATGCTGGGAGCCATGACCGTACAGGGCGGTTATTCTGAGGCCGTTCTGGCGCTGACCTCCAGCCACTTCGGCAGTGCGGAGAAGCAGTTTCGGTTTCCGCTTGGGTACGGCGGCCAGCGTCCCTTATCGGCTACCTGGACCGTCACCGGCAGCGGAGCCTTTGTACTGTCCGGGAGTGGCGGACACGCGAAAATTACCGGAGCCACGCCGGGCAAGGTCATCGACTACGGCGTGAAGGATTCCATGAACATGGGAGCCTGCATGGCTCCGGCGGCCTGCGATACCATCTGTGCGCATCTTGCGGACTTCGGGCGGAAGCCGGAGGACTACGACGCCATTGTAACCGGTGATCTGGGAAATGTGGGGCAGAAGATTCTGATTGATTTGGCTGCCGAGCGGGGGTACGATATTTCCGCCCGGCATCAGGATTGCGGAATACTGATCTTCGATCCGGAGAAGCAGGACACCCACTCCGGCGGCAGCGGCTGCGCCTGCTCGGCGGTGACTTTGGCGGCGTATCTGCTGCCTAAAATTGAAAGCGGCGAGTGGAAGCGGATGCTTTTCGTGCCCACCGGCGCGCTGCTTTCCACGGTCAGCTTTAATGAGGGGCAGAGCGTACCGGGCATCGCGCATGCGGTGGTGATAGAACATTGCTAGAAGCAGCGGGATATTCGAAAGCATACTCATATTTCGATTAAGGAGATGAATTTTATGGACTACGTAAAAGCATTTCTTATCGGTGGCCTCATCTGCGCCCTGGTCCAGATCCTGATGGAGAAGACGAAAATGATGCCGGGACGGATTATGGTACTGCTGGTCTGCACCGGCGCGGTACTGGGCGCTGTCGGCGTCTATGAACCCTTCCAGAGGTTCGCGGGTGCAGGCGCTTCGGTTCCTCTGCTGGGCTTCGGCAACGTCCTCTGGAAGGGCGTCAAAGAGGCCGTGGATGCAGATGGATTTTTAGGAATCTTTAAAGGCGGCTTCAAAGCCAGCGCCGTGGGCATCAGCGCGGCCCTGGTATTCGGCTACCTGGCCAGTCTGATCTTTCAGCCGAAGATGAAGAAATGAAAGGGAAAGGGAAATAAACGTAATTTCTTGCCTTTTTCTGCGCAAACTGCTATACTTGTGATATTTGCAGTAAGAAAATCAGTATATGCAGTATTCTTAATAAAAGAAAGCACAGAAAGGGGCAGCCCAGGTGAAAAAGATAGCGGTTGTGACAGACAGCAACAGTGGCATTACGCAGGAAGAAGCACAGAAGATGGGAATTTATGTGTTGCCGATGCCTTTTACAATTGATGGAAATGAATATTTTGAAGGAATTAATCTGACACAGGAAGAGTTCTACGAGAAGCTGAAAGGAGATGCGGATATCGCGACCTCCCAGCCGTCTCCCCACGCGATCCTGAAGCTTTGGGACGAGCTTCTAAAGGAGTATGACGAGATCGTACAGATTCCCATGTCCAGCGGACTGTCAGGCTCCTGCCAGACAGCGGCTGCCCTGGCGGCGGATTATGAAGATAAAGTATTTGTAGTCAATAATCACCGTATTTCCGTAACGCAGCGGCGTTCCGTGGATACGGCGTTGGAGCTGGTAAAGGTCGGAAAGGATGGACGGGAGATCAAAGAAATCCTGGAGAAAACCGGCATGGATGCCAGCATCTATATCACGGTAGCCACATTAAAATACCTGAAAAAGGGCGGTCGTCTGACCCCGGCGGTGGCAGCTATCGGAACCATGCTCCGGTTGAAGCCGGTGCTGACCATCCAGGGCGAAAAGCTGGACAGCTGCGCGAAAGCCCGCGCCATGCACCAGGCCAGGCAGCTGATGATCGATCACATCCGCGAGGACATTGAGACCCGTTTCGGCGGTGTAGAGGCCCATCGGGTTCATATGGATATTGCCCATACCAATAACGAGGCGGAAGCACTGAAATTCCGCGACGAGGTGGAGGCCGCATTCCCGGGATACGAGGTCGGGTTTATGGATCCGCTGTCCTTAAGCGTATCCTGCCACATCGGCGACGGCGCGCTGGCGCTGGCTATTACAGAAATTACAGAATAAAAGTATGTTACACCCGGAGAAATGGCGAATTTCTCCGGGTGTTTTGCTTTGACAAGCATACAGCCCTGTGATACACTAAAGCTTAAGAATGTGCGGAAATAACTGAGGTGAATATCGTTGGATAAATATGAATTTCAGATAAAGACAGAACAGTTGGAAAAGCAGCTGGACAGGAAAAATTATGAGACGGCGGCGAAGATTGCGGACTCCATCGACTGGAGAAAGGTCCGCAATGTGGGCCTTTTGATGGAAGTGGCGGAAGCCTACGAATATACGGAACGTTATGAGGACTGTTATGAGATTTTGAATATTGCCTATGACTGTGCGCCCATTGGTCGTATGATTGTATACAAGATGGCGGAGGTCGCGGTCAGGATGGAAGATTACAATGAGGCGGTGGAGCTTTACAAGGAGTTCGTGAAGATTGCGCCCCATGATCTGGGCCGCTACGTGCTGAAATACAAGATTTACAAGGGCAGAGGCGCGGCGCTGGAGGATCAGATCGCGATTCTGGAGGAGTATAAGAGCCGGGAATATCAGGAGCAGTGGGCTTACGAGCTGGCGGAGCTTTATTATCAGGACGGGCAGCTTTCCAAGTGTGTGGAGGAGTGCGACGACCTGATTCTGTGGTTCAGCGAGGGCGAGTATGTGCGCAAGGCCATGGAGCTGAAGATGAAGATCCAGCCGCTGACCGCGTCCCAGGAAGAGAAGTACCGCCAGATGGTGGGTGAGGAGCGGGCAAAGGATATTGAGATCAAGACGGTCAATATGGAGGACAAGTTCAATACCGTGAACCTGCAGGCGGCGCTGGCAGCAGGCGTGCAGGATTATATCGAGGAAGAGAAGCATCAGGAGGAGCAAGCGGAGGAGCTGACGCCGGAGGAGCCGAAAGCGGAAGCACCGCAGGCAGACGCAGCTCCGGAAGAAGCCCCGGAGGTGCGGGAGGCACAGCAGTTTGAGGATCTGGATCCGGATAAGCTTCTGCGGGAGAAGAAAGAGCCTTCAGAGCCTGTCAGGCCTTCGGGATTTCTGGGACAGACGGATACCGGACAGATTACCTTCGATCCGGATGAAAGCGTTGTAGAAAAGCAGATTACTGGTCAGATGAGTATCAAGGATGTGCTGAACACCTGGGAGGAGAAGAAACGTGAGACCGAGGCAGCCATCGCCGAGGCAGCGAAGCGTGATGAAGCACGGAAAAAAGAGCGGGAGCGCCTGCGTGCCACCGGACAGCTTCCGGATTTGAATATCGAAGTAAAGCAGACTGTGCCGGAAGAGGTACTACGTCTGATTGAGGAGATCGAGGGGCGGTATCCCTATAAGGTGCATGTGGATCCCATTGAGCGGAGCGCCGCGCCGCGGCAGACTGTGCCGGAAGCAAAGGCAGCAGCGGAGCCAAAGCCGGAAGTAACCGTTGTGGAGAAAGCTGAGCCGGAGAAACCGGTGGAAACGGAAAAAGAGCCGCAGGAGATTCTGGAGATTCTGGAGGCACTGTCAGAAGCTGAAACTGAGGAGAAATCCGAGGGATCTGTCGAGACAGTGAAAGAGCCGCAGGAGATCCTGGAGATTCTGGAAGCGCCGTCAGAGGCGGATACAAAAAATGAGCAGACGGGAACAATAGCAGAAGCCCCCATGACTGAAACAGGGGAGACAGAGCCGGAGGAGCAGCCGCAGACGGAAGAGGAGACAGAAACTCCGACAGCAGAAGCAGAGCCGGAGCCGCAGACCGAAGAGCCGGAACCGGTAGAAGCTGAGTCCGTCTCCCCCATGCTGGACGACCTGGAAAAGGATCTGGAAGAGACCGTAGCGACCCTGCCTTCCGGCCAGCTTTCCGAGGAGCAGAAGAAGCTGTTTGCGTATTTCACATCCGTGCGTGGCATGAACCAGCAGCTGGCGGCGCTTCTGGAAGAAGATCGCATGCGCAAGGAGCGCCGGGAGGATTCCCTTCTGGGCAATATCGTTATTACCGGTGAGAGTGGTAACGGCAAGACCACGTTGGCAGCCGATATCGTAAAGGCCCTGCAGAAGCAGCGCCGCATTAAGGGCGCGAAGATGGCCAAGGTTCCGGCTGACAATCTGAACGGCAAGAATGTATCCGGCGTCATCCAGAAGCTGGGCGGCGGAGCATTGCTGATCGAAAAGGCAGGCGCGCTGAGGACCGAGACAGCCGTACAGCTGTCCCATGCCATGACCCGCAGGACCGGCGGCCTTCTGGTTATTCTGGAGGATGAAAAGGATGAGATCCGTAAGCTGTTCATCCGCTGCGAGAGCCTGGGCGCCAAGTTCACCCGCACCATTGACATCCCGGTATTTACCAACAAAGAGCTGGTAGCCTTTGGCGAGTCCTACGCGCTGGAGCAGGAATGCGTTCTGGACGAGATGGCCGTGCTGGCCCTCTACAACCGGATTGGCAACAATCAGACCAGCGATCATCTGGTCAACGTGGCCGAGGTCAAGGAGATGGTAGATGAAGCTATTGACCGGGGCGGTAAGAAAGGACTTTTTGGCAAGGTGAAGAAGAGCAGACTGGATGAGTTTGGTCATACCATTTTGTTGGAAAAGGATTTTGAGATTTAAAATGAGACATACAAATGATTTGGGAAAGGATCCGATATTCCCGCTGGTGTTGCGGCTTGCGATTCCCACCATGCTGGCACAGTTTGTAAGCGTCCTGTATTCCATCGTGGATCGAATGTACATCGGCGCAGGCGTGGGAAGTCTGGCATTGGCCGGAGTGGGCGTCTGCGCGCCGATTGTTACGCTTCTTTCCTCCTTCGCGTCCCTGATCGGCCTGGGCGGTTCACCGATTATGGCCATGAGGATGGGAGCGGGGGATAAGCGGGAGGCCCAGAAGATTCTGAATAACAGCTTTTTTATGCTGCTGGTGACGTCAGTGCTTCTGACCATTGGTTTTCTGGCCCTAAAAGAAAAATTTCTGATGTGGTTTGGCGCGAGTCAGGCCACATTTCCTTATGCGAATACCTATGTGACCATCTATACGTTAGGAACCGTATTTGCGTTGTTATCCACGGGCATGAACAGCTTTCTGATTGCCCAGGGCTTTTCCGGCCTGGGTATGGTGACCGTCATGCTGGGAGCCGTGCTCAATATTGTTCTGGATCCGGTCTTTATCTTCGGCTTTCATATGGGAGTGGCCGGCGCGGCTGTTGCGACAGTTTTGTCCCAGCTTGCTTCCGCCGTCTTTGTGCTGGTGAGCCTGCGGGGAAAAAGAATGCCCATAAGACTTGGATGGGGCGGCTTTGCCAAACAGACGATGCGGAAAATCATAAGCTTCGGATTTTCTCCGTTTTTGATTATCGCCAGCGACAGTATCCTGCTGATTGTGCTGAATACGGTGCTGCAGCGCTACGGAGGTCCGGGCGAGGGCGATATTCTGGTTACTTGCGCCACCATTGTGCAGAGCTACCTTCTGCTCATTACCATGCCCATGAGCGGCATTACCCTGGGCAGTCAGCCGGTGGTCAGCTTTAATTATGGCAGGGGTGATGCGGGACGGATTCGAAAAGCCATTTGGTGCATCACCGGACTCTGCGTGCTCTTCTGCAGCCTGATGATGGTGTTTACTTACACCCTGTCGCCCTTTTATGTGGGAATGTTTACGAAGGACGCGGCGATCCGCCTGCGCTCTGTGCGTTATATCAAGATAATTACAGCTATGATTGTGCCCCTGGCGGTACAGTATCCGCTGGTGGACGAGACGACGGCGCTGGGGTACGTGAAGCGGGCGCTGTTCTGTTCCGCTTTCCGGAAGCTGATTTATTTTTCCGGACTGCTTTTACTTCCCAGGCTGGTATCCGCAGAGGCGGCCTTTTTCTCAGAGCCCATTGCGGATATTCTGGCCGCCACCATGACGACGGTTCTGTTTTTAAAAACCTTCCCGGGGATTGTGAGGGAAACAGAAATGAGACCTGAATTTAAAGAATAGAGTGTTCATACAGTGGTCAATAGCGTAAAGAACAGATGAATAATGTGCAAAAAAAGTCTGATGTGTGGAAAACAGGTTACACATCGGATTTTTTTTGTGTAATTTTTTATACTTATCTTACCGAACAGGAAATATCAGAAAATGATTTAACAAAAGAAAGAGGAGGTTCATATGTACAATTTTGACGTGGAAGATTATATGCTGCAGGGGCGGAAGGCTGTGGCTAGCAGAAATGACTGTGAGGTAATGGCAGAAACATTACATAAGAGAGGTTATTCCAACATTGTATTGATGGGTGTGGGAGGCACAACTGCAAAATTTATGTCTCTTCAGAAGATGATAGATGACTATTCAGATGTGGAAACCCTGATTGTGCCTGCAGGTGAGATACTGGCATCAGGAGGAAGCCGAAGACTGACAAAGAATTCTTTGGTTATAACCGGAAGCAAATCCGGAGATACAAAAGAAGTGGTAGAAGCTGTCAAGAAGCTGAAGGAGGCAGGAATTGAGACCTGTTCTATTACAGGAAACGCAGATACGCCGCTTGCTCAGGTATCCACTTATAATGTGTACTGTGACGCGAAAAATCTCGTAAATATGTATCTGCCGTTTTACTATTTCCTGTTTAAATTGTTGGAACTGAGAGGAGATTTTCCGGACTATCAGGAGTTTGCAGATGAGATTGACACGAATCTACACAGATTCCTGGTAAAAACAGCAGAGGAGTTTGATCCGAGAGCAAAGGAATGGGCGCATAGATATCATAAGGAACCGTATCAGGTCTGGGTAGGATCTGGAGAGGTCTGGGGAGATGTGTATATGTTTACCATGTGCGTACTGGAAGAAATGCAGTGGATTCCGACAAAGTGTGTGACATCTCCGGAATTTTTCCATGGCACACTGGAACTTTATGATGAGGATACCCTGTTTGTGTTGGTAAAGGGGACAGGCAAGTACAGAATGCTGGATGAAAGGGTGGAAAAATTTCTGAAGAAAGTAGAAGGCAAGCATATCGTTTTGGATCTTGCAGATTTCAGTTTAAAGGAAAGTGGAATAAAAGAAAAATATTCCCCGCTGGTAGACGCACTCATTATGGAAACAGTGACCACAAACAGACTGGCTGCCTGGATGGAATATTATACCGGACATAATGCAAACTTCCGCAGATATTATAGGCAGTTTGAATACTAAAAAAAGTATGTTATATTTTTCATAGAAATCCGGTAGATAATGGTAATGCTTGAAAAAGGGAGAACGCTATGGAAAATAAAACAAGAGAATTGCTGATCGAAGAGATTCGGTCAGCAACTCTCGAATATTTAAAGCATGGGGAAAAAACGGCAACTGCAGAAATTATAGGAAAAAAGCTAAATGTATCCAGATCTGTCATTTCTAAATATTTAAATGAAATGTCGAAAAACGGTCAATTGATTAAGGTGTTGAGTCGACCGGTGTTATTTCTGGAGAAACAGGCAATAAATCTGGAGATAGGCGTGCCACTTGTACAGGAAGAGTTTTTAAGTGTGGCGGAACTGGATGCATGCCTTGCAAAATGCAGGAAAAATGGTAAAGATTTTGACAATGTAATAGGAAATGATGGTTCTTTGAAAGAAGTGATCCGGAGACTGAAGGCAGCAGTAAAATATCCAGCGGTTAATGGACTGGCAGTGTTTATACAGGGAAGAGAAGGAAGCGGAAAGAGCTTTCTTATTACATGTCTGGGAGAATATCTTCAAGAGAAAGTACAATTTATTCATTGTATGCATAAGAAAGAAGAGATGCATGAGATACTTTTCGGAAATGAAAGAGAGACAGGCTGTCTGCAAAATCTGGACCGGGAAATTTTAGTTCTGTGCGATGCGGAATATCTTCCTGTAGAAGAGCAGGATGAAATAGCTATTTTTCTGGAAAATGATTACCAGTTTCGAAAAAACGGAAAATTGTATAAAAGCGACGTAAGATTATTATTTTCCACGTCTTCTGTTTCTGAAAAAGAATTTACGGATCGTTTCTTGAACGCAATCCCTATGCGAATTGACGTACCAGAGCTTTCAGAGAGACCATTAAAGGAAAAGGAACAGCTGGTACAATTCTTTTTCCGACGGGAGGAAATAAAGCTTCAAAGAGAAATTTGCCTTTCCAATCTGGTATATCATGTGTTACTGAAACATGAATACATACAGAATATTAATGGATTGCGGGATACGATCCAGACCGTTTGCGCAACTGCGAATGTAGACAGGGAAAACAGCAAAGACATAGTATCTATATACACAAAACATTTGCCTGAGGCACTGCTCTCGGAGATTCAGAATACAGTCTATGAAGAGAAAAAAATACTTTCCCTGAAGGAATTCAGTCAAAACTCTCAAAAGGACGTGGTAATAGAAGCATATGAAGCGATTCGGGAAAGCTTCAAACAGATGAAACAAAGAGAAGTTTCAGTCAATGATTTTCTGAAATACGCATTAAAAGCAATGAATCAGTGTAGCGATCATATTATTTTTGAAAAACGTCCGGATAACAAAAGAAGGGATTCAGTACGTCAGATAGTTCGAAATATAGCGGCTGTTATCCAGGATAAATTGAATGTGGTTATTCAGGGAAGTTGTATAGAGGTGTTGGCTGCACTGGCTTATAAAAAAATGTATCTGGATACCAATCAACAGAAATGGGAGGAAGAGAACAATCAGGATATAGAAGAAATTCTGGATTTTCTTCGAGACGAATTTCCAGAGGAAACACGAATTTCGGAACGGTTGATGGAATTGTTGGATAAGGTTCTGGATTTGAATGAATGCGGTATGGATACCATTTTTCTCGTTCTGAATCTGTATTTTTATAAGCCTGGAGAGTATAGAAAAAAGACAATGGGGCTGATTGTAGCACATGGCTACGCAACAGCCAGTTCAATAGCAGACTGTGTGAATCGATTGTTGGAATCTTATGTGTTTGATGCCATCGACATGCCGCTTGATGTAGAAGCATGTGAAATTGCAGAGCATGTGCAAAAGTATATTCGTGAATACGCAATGGCTGATAATCTGATACTCCTGGTCGACATGGGCTCTCTGGAGGAGATGGTCAAGGAACTTCAGTTTCAGGGAACGATGCAACTTGGAATTGTGAATAATGTGTCGACCCGCACAGCTTTGGATATTGGCAACAGGATAGTATGCTATGAAAATATGGAGGAGATTTTGAAAGAATCCTGTAAAAACAGCAGCTGTACGTATAAAATTCTTGTGGGTCAGAAAAAAAAGGACGCAATTCTATTTACCACAGAGGCGGGAGAACATGCGACAGAACGTGTGCTTCGTTTGTTTGAAAAAAGTATTCCGAAAAGAATAGATGTAAAGCTGATTGCCTGTGATAAAGATGTGATACTACTTGAAAAAGATAGAAATCCGATTTTACAGGAATATAATCCGTTGTTTATTGTTAGCACGATGGAAAATCAGGGCGCAGAGGTTCCACAGGTTCTGCTGGAGGACGTAGTTGCATTTCAGGATTTTGATATGTTAAAACAAATTTTGCGGCGATACTTCAATGAGAAAGAACTGGAAGTTTTTAATCAGAATTTACTCACTAATTTTTCACTGGAGAATGTGATTGAAAATATCACCATATTGAATCCCAATGTACTGATGGACTTTATTAAACAGGCTATACGAAATCTGGAGTATCAGTATCATTTGAATTTGAATGGAAAGACACAGGTTGCGCTCTATATTCATACCTGTTGTATGGTGGAGCGGTTGGTTACAAAAGTTTATTGCGATACGCATTTTGGACTGGAAAACTTTATTGAGAAGCAAAAGGAGTTCATACGGATATTTAAGAACAGTTTCCGGGAAGTAGAGGAACATTATCATATAGAAATACCAGTGGGTGAAATCGCTTATATCTATGATTATATTCAAAATGGGAATCGGAAAGGGACGAAAAATGAATAAAACAATGGAAGAATATATTCAGGAAGCCCCGGATAGCATTCGTAACAATATAGAACGAAGAAGCTTTCTTACCAGTGGACTTTCTGAAAAAATAGCAGAGAGCGGATGTCATGAAATCTGTATGGTAGCTTCCGGGTCTTCCTACAATGCAGCCCTGTGTGCCCTGGAAGGAATGAAAGCCATGAGTGGGATGAAAATTCGCATCATTACTCCATTTTACTTTCTGGAATATGAAGAAAGCAACACAGAGACTTGTTATCTTTTGATATCACAGAGTGGTTACAGCACAAACATTCTGAAAGCGCTGGACGATGCTGAAAGACGACAGATTTGTTGGTATGGGATTACAGGTCATACAGAATCCGATATGGGACTTTATAGAGAGAAAATATATGATTACGGACTGGGAGAAGAAACGGTTGGCTATGTGACAAAAGGAGTTGTTCTTCTGAGCTTATTTTTATTTCTTCTGGCGATTCAACTGGGAGAGCGGAAAAAGAATTTAAGTAAAACTGCAGAAGAGTGGTACAGGCATCTGTCTCTGTGTGCCAGGTATTCCGAGAAAATGTTTTCCTATACAAAAGATTTGTATGAAAAGCACAGAAAAGAATTTCTATCCATGCAGACTGTTATTTTATGTGGAGGAGGAGCAGCATGGGGAACGGTATGCGAAGGAGCTTTAAAATTAAGTGAGACGCTCAGAATCCCCTGTATTTGCTGTGATCCGGAAGAATTTTTGCATGGACCGTATTATCAGATAACCCCTAATTATACAATTTTTCTGGTGGGAGATAAAAAATCGGGGTTTGAAAGGATGCGCGCGATAGCAAATGGATGTCGAGAGGTAACGGAGCATGTATTTACGGTCGGGTTTGAGGAAAAGGAGGCAGGGTTTTGTAAAGAAGAGATAGCATGGCAAATAAAGCCACTATACCAATTGGTTTTCTTTCAGGAAATTGCGTATCTGGCCAGTGAAGAACTTGACAGTAAAAGATTACATCCATTGGCAAAGGGAATGAAAAAATGGGTTCAGGCAAAATCGGAAAATTATAAAAGAGGCAGGTAAGAACATGAGTAAGATCATACTGGCAAGTCATGGAAAACTGGCAATGGGAATGTACGATGCAGTAAAACTTATTTTGGGTGAGCAGCAGGATGTAAAAATTGTGAGTGCTTACGTCGGTCCAGAATCGTTAGAGGAAACAATTACAGAAGCTTTACCGGGGAATCCGAATGAGGAGGTGCTGGTAGTGACGGACGTATTTGGAGGAAGTGTGAATAACGCATTTTTGGTGAAACTAAATGATTATCCAAAGATGCATTTAATGACGGGCATGAATTTAGGCATGCTTCTGGAATGTTTCAGCAGGAGAGACAATGAAAAGCTGGAAGAAACAGTGCAGTTTATTTTAAAGGCGGGAATGGAGGGATGTGTATACTGTAATACGCTTATGACAGAGAATACAGAAAACAACTTTGATTTTTAGTAGGAAGAAGGTGAAAAAATGGAGAAATTTTTCAGAGTGGATTTTCGGCTGCTGCATGGTCAGGTAGGCATGACATGGATTCCATATCTGGGGGCAGATTGTTTGTTGATTGCGAACGACCATATTATGGATAACACTTTACTGCTCACATCTATAAGAATGGCAAAACCAAGCGGTGTAAAGCTCGTGATTAAGACTATAGAGGACAGTATCGCAGCCCTGAATTCTGGCGTAACGGATAAATATAATCTGATGATTGTGGTAGACAGTATAGAAGATGCATATCGGTTATTGAAAAAGACAGGGTTCAAACAGCTGAATATTGGAGCAACGCGCTTTGCAGTTGGGAAAAAACAGGTTCTGGATGGAGTTTATCTGGATGAGCAGGACATGGGTAGAGTACGTGAACTGGCGCAGGATGGAGTACATATGGAAGTGCAGATGATTCCGTCCAAGCCAAAGACAGATATTATGACACTTATTTAATTGGAGATAGAAAGAATAGGAGGGGTACAATGCTTGTTGAAGCGTTAATCGTAACATTCGTTTATATATTGGGAAGGTGTGAGTGGTTTTTAGGATCTTCGAATATTCGCCGCCCGATCGTATTGGGAACTATTCTGGGGATTTTGCTGGGTCAGCCAGCACAGGGAGCGATTATGGGAGCTACATTGGAACTTGCGTTTATCGGAGCGGTTTCCATTGGAGCAAGTATGCCGCCGGAAATGATTTCTGGAACCGTGTTGGGAGTCGGATTTGCGATTGTAACCGGAGGAGGCACGGAGACAGCTCTGGCCTTGGGAATTCCGATTGCGTCCTTGTTACTGGTTGTCAATACTGTATTGAATCAGCCGATTCTGATTTTAATGTGCCATCGCTGTGATCATTACGCAGAACTGGGAGATACCAGAGGATTTGAGCGGACAGTACTGGCATCTGGCTTTATACCGACGATTATTATGGCACCGATTATATTTTGTGCGTTCTATTTTGGAACAGATGCAGTGACATCTGCACTTAATGTCGTTCCGGACTTTGTACGGAGTGGAATCAGTGTTGCGTGTGGAATGATTCCTGCGATAGGTTTTGCTATGCTGGCGCAGATGGTATGGGGAAAGAAAGTAGCGCCGTTTTTCTTCCTGGGATATTTTCTGGTGGCATATCTGGAAATTTCCACAACGGGAATTACGATTTTTGCAGTCATTATTGCAGCTCTGATTATGTTACTTGGAAATCATGGCAATCTGCAATTGGCAGCGAATGCAAAGGAGGAGGTAGATGATAATGAGTTCTGAGAAGAATCGTATTACAAAGGCTGATTTAAAGAAAATATTCTGGCGTTCCGTTCCGACAGAACACTCATGGAATTATGAAAGACAGAGTAACTGCTCATATTGTTTTGCATTGCTTCCAATTTTGAAGAAGCTGTATCCGGACAAAAAAGATTTAAGCGAAAGTATGAAACGGCATATGGAGTTTTTTAATACTACGCCTTATGTGGTAACATTTCCGTTGGCAATCAGTGCGGCTATGGAGGAGAAACGTGCAGAGAATCCGGATAATTTTGATACGGCTAGCATTGTAAATGTGAAAACAGCTTTAATGGGACCAATGGCGGCTATCGGTGATACGCTGTTTCACGGAACGTTACGTATTGTGGCAACCGGTATAGGAACAACACTGGCGCTTCAGGGAAATCCATTGGGAGCATTACTGTTTCTGCTGATATTTAACATACCGGCATGGGCTATTCGTTATATTATGACATTTAAAGGATATGAGGTAGGAACAGGCTTCCTAGAAAAAATTCAGAAATCCGGTATTATGGAAACTTTTACATTTCTGGCCAGCATTATTGGTTTGATGGTAACTGGAGCAATGTCTGCGGGAAGTATTGGTTTGGCTTTAAATATTAATTTTGGAACCGGGGACGCGGTGACATCTGTTCAGTCATTGATTGACGGTATTGTTCCAAGATTACTGCCTCTTGTACTGTTTGGAATTGTTTGGAAATTGCTTAAGAAAAAGAAAGTGAGTCCGTTGGTGATGATGCTGGCGATGATTGTAATTGGAATTATCGGAGCGTATTTTAACATTTGGGGCTAGAGAAAAACACGTCCGGCTGACAGAATTGATGTCAACCGGACGTGTTTTTTGAATATGATTTTCAAACTTCAATCAGGCAATGATCTCCAGCTCCACCTGGGGCAGAAGTTCCTTCACGTCGGCCTCCCGGGCCAGCAGGGTGCCTTCCTGGCGGACGGATCCGGCCGCGCAGGCCATGGCGTAGCGGAGCATATCGGCGGTGTCCAGGCGCTTCCGGAGGGCATAACACATACCGGCCACCATGGAGTCGCCCGCGCCGGTCAGACCCTTGGCTTCCACAGGAATGGCTTTCGCCCGGTAGGTGTGCTCCTGATCCAGCAATAGCGCGCCGTCGGCGCCCATGGAAATGCAGACATAGGGGATGCCCCCATCTACGATTTGGCGGGCAACCTCGAGGGGACCCTTGCCGGATTTCAGTTCGTTCTTGAAGGCCTGCTCAAATTCCTTGCTGTTGGGCTTAATCAGGAAGGGCTTTTCTTCCAGTCCCAGCCGGAACGGTTCACCGGTGGTGTCCAGCACAGTCTTGACATCTTTTTTGTGGGCCAGGTGGATGAGGCGCTGATAGATATTGGCGGGGACGCCGGGCGGCACGCTGCCGCTTAACACCAGAATATGTGTGTGATCCAGTCGCACATCAATTTCGTCCACCAGCTTTTCGATGGCAGCGAAGGAGACGTTAGGTCCGGCCTCATTGACCTCAGTCATGATGTGGTTGGACTGGTCAAAAAGCTTGATATTCGTTCGGATAGCGCCCTCTGAACGGACAAAATAGTATTGCAGGCCCCGGGCTGTCATGGCATGTTCCAGAATATTGCCGCTTTCACGGAAGTTCAGTCCCATGCACATGGTTTCTTCTTTCAGGTTATTCAGCACGGTGCTCACATTCAGTCCTTTTCCGGACAGGTCTACGCGGGTATTCTTCACCCGGTTGTAAGCGCCGATTTCCAGATTATCCAGATAAATGGTTTTGTCGATGCAGGGATTTAAAGTTACAGATAATACCATAAATAAATACCTAACTATCCTTTCTTACAGATGATTCACGTCTCTCCCTCTGTCTTTCATTATAGAAAATACAGAAAAGAAAGTCAATGTTGATGGAAAATTCTGAAATATAAAAAAGAAAGGAAAAGATTGGTGGAAACCTTGACGCTTTATACCGCTCGGTATATAATGGAAATAGAAACAGAACCGGCGGAAATTCTGGTATCTCGGAAGAGCTTGGAAAGGGGATTCTTACCGGAGGGACACACATATGGACAACAGGGAAACCATTCTTGAGACAGCGCTGGATTTATTTTATACCAGGGGCTACGACGCAGTGGGCGTCCAGGAGATCGCGGAGCGATCCGGCGTGACGAAGCCGACGCTGTACTATTATTTTAAAAGTAAATACGGTCTTCTGGAACAGCTGCTGACGAGCCGGAGCGAGGCCTTCGCGGCGGAGCTTCGTGAGGCGTGCGCTTACCGCGGCGACCTGAAGAATACCCTGTGCGCGGCGGCCCGGACAGCGGCGGCCTTTGTGGCGCGGGAACCGAAGTTTTCGGCGCTTTTCGTGGCGCTCTACCATTCGGCAAAGGGAAATGACGCTTATAAGGCCGTGCGCCCCCTGGTGTTCCGCCTGCAGCGGCAGATCGAAGAGATTTTCATCGACGCCTCAGCGGACTTAGGCAATATGCACGGGCGGCAGCGGCAGTTTTCCCTTGGCTTCATCGGCCTGGTTCTGTATTACATCGTCATGAAGCAGGAGACCAGTAAGCGTGAAGACGTACAGATCACCGAGGCGGAGATTGAAGCGCTGGTACATCAGTTCATGCACGGTATTTATTCGTAATGGATTCAGAAAAAAGAGACTTACAAGGGGAGGACAAAAAAGATGGCCAAATGGTATGAAGAAGCCATTTTCTATCATATTTATCCGCTGGGACTTCTGGGCGCGCCCAAGACCCACACGGAGGACGGCGTGACCCACCGGCTACGGGAACTGGACGACTGGGTGCGGCACATGAAGGAATGTGGATTCACGGCGACCTATATCGGACCGCTGTTTGAATCCACCAGCCACGGTTACGATACCAGGGATTATAAGCAGGTGGACAGCCGCCTGGGCGACAATGAGGATTTTAAGCATTTCGTAAAGCTTTGCCATGAAAATGGCATCCGGGTGGTGGTAGACGGCGTCTTTAATCACACCGGCCGCGAATTTTTCGCATTCCGGGATATTCAGAAAAACCGGGAGAATTCCCCGTACCGTTGCTGGTATCAGGACGTGAGCTTCGAGGGTAATACCCATTACAACGACGGTTTTTACTACAAGGCCTGGCACAACTGCTTCGAACTGGCGAACCTGAATCTCTGGGATCGGGGCGTGAAGGATTACCTTCTGGATGTGGTGCGGTTCTGGATTGACGAATTCGATATCGACGGTATCCGCCTGGACTGTGCAGACTGCCTGCAGTTTGATTTCATGAAGGAGCTGCGTTGGGTGACCGGTCAGAAAAAGGAGGATTTCTGGCTCATGGGCGAGGTGATTCACGGAGATTACGCCCGGTGGGTCAACGATGAGACGCTTCATTCGGTGACCAATTATGAGCTGTGGAAGGGTCTGTATTCCGGCCACAATGATCATAATTATTTCGAAATCGCCCATACCATAAGACGGCAGTTCGACGCGAACGGCGGCATTTACAAGGGATGCAGACTCTATTCCTTTGTAGAGAACCACGACGTAGATCGTATCGTCAATAAGTTAAAGGAAAAGGGCTTTTTACAGTCAGTATACACGTTACTGTACACACTGCCCGGTATCCCATCCGTCTACTACGGCGGCGAGTGGGGCGTGGAAGGCCGAAAAGAGGGAGCCTGCGACGATGGTCTGCGGCCCCACCTGGTACTTTCTGAGATGGAGGCCAATCCGCCGATTCCGGAGCTAAAAGGATTGTTATGTAAACTGGGTGCCATCCGTCAGGCGAATCCGGCACTGACCGACGGCGTGTATCGGGAGCTGCTTCTGACGAACAGGCAGTACGCATTTGCCAGAATCCTGGGAAATGAGGCCATAGTCACAGCGGTGAACAACGACGCAAACCCGGTCCACATGGAAATCAACTGTCCGGTGTCCGCATCAGGCGCACAGGAAGCGCTGATCGGCACGGATGCAGAGATCCGGGACGGCAGAATTATCTGGGAAATGCCCGCGTATGGCAGTGCAATATTTGTAATTTGTTAAATCAGCCTGAAGCATTTACTGCTGAAGGCGTGAGAAAGCGATTCCGGTATTTATAGTTAAATAGGGGTGAGATTATGAAGGGTAAGAGAACACGGGCGGACGCCAAGGTAAGAGAGGCAGAAAAGGCGGCGAAGAGAGCCGCACAGGGAAATAAACCGAGGAAAATAGCTGCAGTAAAGGCAACAGAAACCGGGACAGCAACGGCACAGAAGCCGGAGGTATCCTGCTTCATCAGCGATTTTGACCAGTATCTGTTCGGACAGGGCAATCACTATGATATTTTCCGGAAGCTGGGCGCGCATCTGACGGAGCATGAGGGACAGAAGGGCGTACATTTCGCAGTCTGGGCGCCCCATGCGGTGACAGTACACGTCATCGGCGAATTCAACGGCTGGAATGAGACAAGCCATCCCATGAGCCGGCTGGATCCATTAGGAATCTGGGAGGTGTTCGTGCCGGGCGTACAGCTTGGCTGCCTCTATAAATATCTGATTGAGGCGCAGGATCACAGTCTGCTTTACAAGGCCGATCCTTATGCTACCGAGGCGGAGAGGCGTCCGGGTACCGCGTCGAAGGTATCCGATATCTCGGATTTCCGTTGGTCGGACAAGGACTGGATGGAGAAGCGGAAAAAGAAGGATCCGAAGGAAGAGCCCATGGCCATCTATGAGGTGCATCCGGGTTCCTGGAAGAAGCATCCCCATGGTCCCAATGAGGACGGGTATTATAATTACCGGGAGCTGGCCCATGAGCTGGCAGATTATGTGCTGGAGATGGGGTACACCCATGTGGAGCTGATGGGCATCGCGGAGCATCCCTTCGACGGCTCCTGGGGCTATCAGGTGACCGGTTACTATGCGCCCACCTCCCGCCACGGCAGCCCGAAGGATTTCATGTATCTGATCAATTATCTGCATCAGAAGAAGATTGGCGTCATCCTGGATTGGGTTCCGGCCCATTTTCCCAAGGACGCCCATGGTCTGGCGGACTTCGACGGCCAGCCGTTGTATGAGTATCCGGATCCCAGAAAGGGCGAGCATCCCGACTGGGGCACCAAGGTATTTAACTACGAGATGAACGAAGTGAAGAACTTCCTGATTGCCAATGCCCTGTACTGGGTCGAGGAGTTCCATGTGGATGGACTGCGCGTGGACGCGGTGGCTTCCATGCTGTACCTGGATTACGGCAGAGAGTCCGGCCAGTGGATTCCGAATAAGTTCGGCGGCAATAAGAACCTGGAGGCCATCGAGTTCTTCAAGCATCTGAATTCCGTGCTGCTGGGCCGCAACCCGGGCGCGGTGACTATCGCCGAGGAGTCTACGGCATGGCCCATGGTGACGGGCAGCCCCGAGGAAGATGGCCTGGGCTTCTCCTTCAAATGGAATATGGGCTGGATGAACGATTTCCTGGAATATATGAAGCTCGACCCCTATTTCCGGAAGGGCGCGCATAATATGATGACCTTCGCCATGACCTATGCCTACAGCGAGAATTATATTCTGGTGCTGTCCCATGACGAGGTGGTGCATCTGAAGCGCTCCATGATCAATAAGATGCCGGGCGAGTACGAGGAAAAATTCGCGAACCTGAAGGCGGCTTACGCGTTCATGCTGGGCCACCCGGGCAAGAAGCTGCTGTTCATGGGGCAGGAATTCGCCCAGCTTCAGGAGTGGAGCGAGGCCAGGGAGCTTGACTGGTATCTGCTGGAGCAGGACCAGCACCGGGAGCTTCAGGCCTTTGTGAAGGCGCTGCTGCATCTCTACCAGAAGCATCCGGCTCTCTACGAGCTGGATACCCATCCCGATGGCTTCCAGTGGATCAATGCCAACGACGGCTACCGCAGTATCTTCTCCTTCATGCGCTTCGACAAGGCGCGGAAGAAGAACCTGCTCTTTGTCTGCAACTTCACGCCGGTGGAGCGCCCTGATTACCGGGTGGGCGTACCGAAGAAGAAGCAGTACAAGCTGGTTCTGGACAGCGACGCGGCAGAGTTTGGCGGCAGCGGCGTAGAGAAGCCGACCGTCTACAAGGCCGAGGCCGGCGAGTGCGACGGCCAGCCCTATTCGATTGCTTATCCGTTTCCGGGGTATGGAGTGGCTGTGTTTGAGTTTTAAATTGGAATGAAATATTGGAAAGGCTGCTGCGGACAGATTTAAGAGAATCTGTCCGCAGCAGCCTTTTTATGGAATAGGAAATTCCGATAGAATTCCTTATTCCATAAAAGCAAGCAGAGTTTGCAAAGATGCGCACTCTTTTTTTAGAATAAATGATTTACATAATTCATTATTATTCTTCGGACGGGAACTTCGCCTTCTCCAGCGCCCGCTCCACGGCTCCGAGGATTACCTGGGAGGTGTACTGGGTTTCTTCGGAGTAGTCCAGACCGTCCAGGGACTGGGTTTCACAAATCTGGTCCGCCAGGTTGTCGAGGGCGGGCTGCATCAGAGGGTACATGGTTTCGATGGTTTCGTCTAGGTTGTTGAAGGCGATGGCTTCGATGCGGGTCTCGCTTACGGTGACGGCTACGTCTACGGCGTTGCCTCCCAGGATGATGGACGAGGTGTAGACGCCGGGGGTGTATGCAGCATCGGCAGATGCAGGGCTCTTTTTGCCCTTCGGCGCGAACATGTAGACCAGCAGCAGAATCAGAAGGATGCCCAGTGCTACGAAGATGCCGGTGTAGATGAGCTCCTTCATGCGGAGCACGACGATTTTGGTTTTTGAACTCATGGGAAGCCCTCCTGCGGGGGATTCGATTGTTATAGGATATGCGGGAGGGGCGGGATCTATGACGGACGGGGCGGGGCTTTGTAGTTATCTGTGTTCATCGTTTATCGGACACGGTGTATACAATGATAACTACAAAGTCCCGCCCCTGATTTTGATTGCACTATCGCTCAATGAAGCCCTCTCCGAGTACTTCCCGAACATCTGTCACGATAACAAAGGCGTTCGGGTCGCATTCTTTTGTCAGCTCTTTCAGGTAGACAATCTGCTTTTTTGCGACTACGCAAAAAAGCATGTTCTTGGCGTCTCCGGAGTACATGCCGGTGGCGGAGATGCCGGTGACGCCGCGGTCCAGATCGGTCATGAGGATCCGGGACAGCTCGTCGGGTTTTTCGGTGATGATGAAGGCGGCTTTGGAGAATTTCAGACCGTCTATCAGGCCGTCGGCGATGCGGGAAGTCAGATAGATGGCAATGATGGCGTAGAGGGCCATCTGGATGCCGAACAGGTATGCGCCGAACAGGACGATCAGGGTGTCCAGCAGCCACATGATGGTGGCGGTGCTGTAGTGGGGCAGAAAGTGCTGGATCAGGGCGGCGATGAGGTCCGTGCCGCCGGTGGTGGCCTGGACTACGAAGACAAGGCCGATGCCGGCACCCATGATGAGGCCGCCGTAGAGGGCTGACAGCAGCAGGTCGCCTTCGGCGATGGGGATGACTGGAAGGACGGACAGCCAGAATGACAGCATGACGGTGGCGAAGCCGGTGCGCAGCAGGTAGCGGAAGCCTTTGAGCTTCACAGCCAGCAGCAGGAACGGCACGTTCAGGATCAGGTTGGTGACGGACAGCGGGACGCCGCCGGGCACCAGTTTTTCGGTGAGCTGGCGGATGATAATGGCCAGACCGGAGAAGCCACCGGTGACGAGGCTTGCCGGGTCGAAGACGGACGCTACGGCGAAGGCCATCAGGGCAGTTCCGATGGTGATGAGCAGAATGTCCCGCAATTTCATTTTTCTAGTTACAGTCATTTTTTTAATTCCCTTTCAATATGATCTTTCCACGATTCAAACTATCATAGGAAGTAAGAAAAAGCAAGGGGGAACTGCCGGATACTTCTTTGTGAACTATGCATAGGGGATTTCTGGGGAATTTTATGAAGGTAAATTGCGGAAATGCATAAAAATTTTGCATTTCCTCTTTTCTATTTTGTAGTTTTGCATTAATATATAGATTAGGTATTTAGTGTTTTAGAGAAAACAGGGGTGTTTTTTTGTAAATTTTGCCAGATATGCGATGGGAGAAGGACTGGCGATATGCACAAATACAAAGACTATATGCAAAAAAGGAGCGGAGAGAGTTATGATTTCGAATCAGGTACTGCAGAATACGATTGACGGTCTCAAAGGAATTACCCGGATCGATCTTTGTGTGATTGATACCGAGGGTAAAGTTCTTGCGTCTACTTTTCCGGAGGCGGACGCTTATACAGGGTCTGTGCTTGCTTTCATTGATTCTCCGGCGGACAGCCAGGTGATTCAGGGCTTCCAGTTTTTTAAGATTTTTGACGATACGCAGTTGGAATATATTCTTCTGCTGAACGGCGGAAGTGAGGATGCGTATATGATTGGCAAGCTGGTGGTCTTCCAGATCCAGAATTTACTGGTTGCATATAAGGAGCGTTTCGATAAAGATAATTTTATCAAGAACCTGCTTCTGGACAATCTGCTTCTGGTGGATATCTACAACCGCGCCAAGAAGCTGCATATCCAGACTGAGGTGCGCAGAGCTGTCTTTATCATTGAGACGGGGCGGGAGAAGGATACGGCTTCTCTGGAAAATGTGCGGACACTGTTTGGCACCAAGTCCCATGATTTTATCACAGCTGTGGACGAGAAGAATATCATTGTGGTCAAGGAACTGGCAGATAATGAGGGGTATCCGGAGCTGAACCGTACGGCCAGGGTGATCTGTGATCTGCTGAACAGCGAGGGCGACGAGCACGTTCATATCGCTTACGGCACCATTGTGAATGAAATTAAAGAAGTGTCCCGTTCCTACAAGGAAGCGCGGATGGCTCTTGACGTGGGCAAGATTTTCTTTGATGATAAGGATATTATTGCCTACAGTACGCTGGGTATCGGCCGTCTGATTTATCAGCTGCCGATTCCGCTGTGCAAGATGTTTATCCGGGAAATTTTTGATGGCAAGTCTCCCGATGATTTTGACGAGGAGACTCTGACCACCATCAATAAGTTTTTTGAGAACAGCCTGAATGTGTCTGAGACATCCAGACAGCTGTATATCCACCGCAATACACTGGTGTACAGGCTTGACAAGCTGCAGAAGAGTACGGGCCTTGACCTGCGGGTTTTTGAGGACGCGATTACCTTCAAGATCGCGTTGATGGTTGTAAAGTATATGAAGTACATGGAATCTATGGATTATTAATTACTGTTCGTAGACACTATTCCGCGAGGTGTTTTGGCATGGATATGCCAAAATCCCGAGGTATATAAGCGCGAACTTACACAGAATGTGTAAGTTCTGTGCATCGCGGAGCGTGTTACTGGAACAGTAACATTATTAAGCTTCGGCTGAGGAGTGAAAAAATGATTGACATGCAAAATGTGACAAAGTCCTATGCCACGGGCGTGCAGGCCTTAAACGGCGTGACGCTGCATATTGACAAGGGCGAATTTGTTTTTATCGTAGGAAACAGCGGTTCCGGTAAGTCTACGCTGATTAAGCTGCTTCTGAAGGAGCTGGATCCCAGCTCCGGAACCATTAAGGTAAATGGAATTAATCTGAATAAGATGAAAGCGCAGGCCATCCCCAAGTACCGCAGAAAGCTGGGCGTGGTGTTCCAGGATTTCCGTCTTCTGAAGGACCGGAATGTCTATGAAAATATCGCGTTCGCCCAGCGGGTTATCGCGACCCCAAGCAAGGATATCCGCAAGAATGTGCCGAAGATGCTGTCCCTGGTGGGACTGGCGGAGAAGTATAAGTCATTCCCGAAGCAGCTTTCCGGCGGCGAGCAGCAGCGTGTGGCTCTGGCGAGAGCCCTGGTGAACCGGCCCAATATTCTTCTGGCCGACGAGCCCACCGGTAATCTGGACCCAAAGAATTCCAGGGAAATCATGAAGCTTCTGGAGACTATCAATGAGCGCGGTACCACCGTTCTGGTGGTGACCCACAACCAGGAGATTGTAGATCAGATGAAGAAGCGGGTAATTGTTATGAACAAAGGCGTCATTATCAGTGACGAGCGCAACGCTGGGTACA
>USDU01000012.1 GCA_900553635.1 uncultured Lachnospiraceae bacterium
TCCCTCCGTCTCCCCGTCCAGTATGCGGTACAGATCGCATTCCACCATGTCCTTCACGATATACTTGCTCTTTTCATCAGAACCGATAATATCCTCAATCCCGATTTTCTTCAGCTCGTCCATAAGCTGGTAGAAAGTGACCCGGTACAAAGTCTGCGTCTTTTCATCCGCACACCTGTCCTGCCACAGACAGGCTATGGCTTCCCCAGTCGTCAGCCCTGCTTCCCCCCTGTCCACCAGCAGGGCGAGCAGCTCCTGTTTTTTTCCGCCCAGAGCCAGCCGCTTTCCGTCCACATACACGGTAAAACTGGGTATTGTTTCGATTTCCACCCTCTTTTTGGGACGGGAGCGCATCAGTGCAGCCGTTTCCAACGCTTCCCCGATCTCCTCCTTCGTGTACGGCTTCATGATATATCCAAGTGCCTTCACACCAAATGCATCCAGTGCATACTGCTCAAAAGCCGTCATAAAAAATATCCTGATGTTGCAGTCCTTTTTCTTTAACTCCCTCGCAAGCTCAATGCCTCCCATATCCGGCATCTCTATGTCCAAAAAGGCTGCGTCTATCCTGTTCTCCCCTGCATACCGGATTGCCTCCTCGCAATCCGAAAACAGACGGAGGCTTTCGATTTCCGGAAACCCCTTCGCCTTTGACCGGAACGTGTCAAGTGCCGGCTGTTCATCATCCACGCATATTACTTTCATTTTTTTCACTCCGTCTTCTGTATTTTATGTTTTCCGGGAATCGTAATGGTTACTGTTGTACCCTGCCCCGGAGTGCTTTTTATGTCCATTGTCCCTCCCACCATATACTTCAGGCGGAAACGGACATTTTTCATTCCGACAGATTCCTGCCCTGGTGCATTTGCCATGTCAAACCCCACACCGTCATCGGAAATCTCAATGATGCTGTCGCCATTTTCCGCCCATGTGTGCAGGATGACGGTTCCTCCCTGCTTCTTATGAAGCAGCCCGTGCCTGATTGCATTTTCCACCAAAGGCTGGAGAACCAGCGGAGGAATCTTGAAATTATCTGCCTCAATGTTTTTTGCAAACTGTATCTTTTCGCCGAAACGCACCTGCTCAAGAAAGACATATTTCTCCAGATGTTCCAGTGATTTTGTAAAGGTTTCCGGCTCGTCCTCCTCCATAATGTTAATGTTACTCCTTAAATAATGGGCGAACATGACCAGTGTTTTATCCGCTTTCTGCGGATCATATTCACACATACCACTGATCGCATTCAGGATATTAAATACAAAATGTGTCCGTATCTGGCTCATGGCAAGGACTATGCGGCTGTTTTTCAGTTCCTCCCTGAGCATTTCCGCCCTGATGGAATCCTGCTGGTTCTTCGCCACCAGCCATGCCGCCCTGACAAGATGGAACACAAACAGCACCGTAAATACTATTTTAATGCAGATGCCGCCCCGCCACCAGCCCGTGCAGGAGTTTACAAGCTCAAGCAGCAGCACGGTCAGCAGCACGATTGCGGAAGGCTGCATCAGTCCCCTACGCTTTCCGCCGTCCTTTGCATCCATAACGGTCAAAACGAGCAGAAGCAGGCTGACAGCTCCCTGCACCGCTGCCCAATAAATGCCCGTATCATAAATCCCCTTTGCCCCGGCAAGGGACACAACCATAAGAACAAAATCGTTAAGCATCAGCACATATACTGCAATTTCCGATATTTTCCTGCGTTTCCCATGCAGCAGTTCAGCCACACACGCCCCCATCAGCCACGCCGCAGCCATCATAGCAAGCTGTCTGGCATATGTATTGAACGCCATCTGCCCGCTCCAGAGGAAAATGTCCTTTGCGTCAAGATACATATACGCCCCCATCATGAGCGACATGAGTCCGGACTTTAGCAGCAGGCTGTTGTCCGGGAGACGTAAAAGCCGATAGCCAGCCGCCGTTCCGATAAGTGCAATGGAAACCACAAGAATGAAAATACTAGTTGCCTTATATGGCAGGCTCTGACGCTCAAAATAATTTTCCATTACCACATCACCGCCTATGTAGATAGAATCCAGAAACTGATTATATGCGTCCCTGTTCCCAAAACTGTGGGGATTATACAATCTTATTTCAAGCACGTCCTCCGGCGATGCTGCCGGAAGCACCCACGATACCCACGTGCTGCCGCACATATCCGGGAACTTTTCATGGATTGATTCATACAGGATTTCCCCGTCCCTGTATATATCCACGCCGATGTGGTTTAGATAAAACCTTATTTCTGCCCCTTCCAACAGTTCTGTATCAAATCTGCCACGGAGCGTTACAGCCCCGTTATAAGAAGACAGATCTGTTTTTGCGTCAAGCATCTGCCATTCTCCGCCGCTTTGACTGTACTCGCCTGTAAAATGAACAGGCATGGGGATTGACATGACAGCCTGATGACTTTGGCGGCTGGCTGATATTACAAGAAGTCCTGCTATGAGGAACATAACTGTATACAGAATTAAATTTATTGGTATTTTTCTCAAAGTATCACTCCTTAGTGAAAAATTCTTTTTATTATATCATAGTCCGAGTGGATCTGCATCTGTGGTTTTGGAGTTTTACTAATTCATTTTTTAATGCTTTGCTAAAGAAAATATTGTAATGATTTAAAGAAATGTAAATCATCTTACAGCTCTTTACAGCAGGAGCGAAAAAGCTCCCGACGATGAAGACCCTGGGTGGAGCCGCATCCAAGTCCGCAGACAGCGAGACCGCAGAGGCAGCGCCCTCTGGCGACAACAATGGCTTCTTCACAGCGAATGATAAGATTGATTTCTCTAACGTAAAGGTTGAACCTTTATTTGAGGGGGAGGTTGATTTTGATACATTCAGCAAGTCTGATTTCCGCGCCGTAAAGGTAAAGGAGTGCGTCGCAGTCAAGAAGTCCAAGAAACTGCTCCAGTTCACACTGGATGACGGAACAGGCACAGACCGTACAATCCTCAGCGGAATCCACACTTACTATGAGCCGGAAGAGCTGGTTGGCAAGACCCTGATTGCGATCACCAACCTGCCGCCGCGTAAGATGATGGGCATTGAGTCCTGCGGTATGCTGCTTTCAGCAGTGAATAATCTGAAGGATTCTGAGGACGAAGAACTGCATCTGCTGATGGCGGATAATCATATTCCGGCGGGAGCGAAGCTGTACTAGGATAGAGATTCTGTAAAAGAATAGTGTAAAGAAAATAATGACAGTTGGTTGTATCGGGAATTGGTACGGCCAACTGTTTTTGTTTCTGTAAATGAATATTAAAATAGACGTCTGGTTATAAAAAATGAAAAGTTATGATTTATAGTCTGTGTATGTTATAGATAACAATAATCTTGTAAAAACAGAAAAAATATGCTATAAATAACATAAAAGAAAAAAGAATATCAAATATATTTTGTGTGACATAATTTTGAATATATAGGATAAAACATGTCATACTTAACATAAATGGAGGTTTTGCTTATGGCAGCTCATGATATGGATTTAATTTTTGAACAGATAAATAATTTAAAGAAACCGATTATGCAAACGGAAGATGTACGTCCGGAAAAGGATGAATTACGTGAAGTACTCAACAGTGTATCAGACGAAATAAAAAGAGTCATGGATGAAAATGATTTTACGCAGGAGGATTTGTGTCGCATTACCAAGATGTCGCAGTCAAATATCAGCAAGATTCAGAATGGTAAGGTGGTTCCAAGAATAGAGACATTGCAGAAAATTGCGATGGCGACACATACAAGACTTGTCATAAGTTTTGAGAGTAGGGAAGAGGAGGAGTAAGGATGGCAGATATTAAGTTGATTGAAATTAATCAATTCAGAGGAATTCAAAAATTAGTTGTTTCTGATTTTTCCAGAATCAATCTTATTGTGGGGGACAACAACTGTGGAAAAACCACGTTTTTAGAGGCAATTCAATTGCTGTTCACCAACGCTCAGATGAGTTCGGTTAAAAATATCATAAAGCAGAGAACGGTATTGAATCCGAATGATATGAGCTTTTATGTATCTTTTATCAATATGTTCAATGTGAATCAGAAGGATGAGTTGCTCGACTTGGATATTTATGCTGAAAGTAATAAAGATTCCATTGAATTTGAGATAAAGGGTCATGAAAAGAAGGTATCCGGAGATGATGCACTTCAGATGTCGCTCGTGTCTGCGCGGCAAAAAATGGTGAAAGCATCCTCATTTCTGCCGGAAACAGCAAAGATATTTGAAGGAAGCATGATCAGCAAAAATAGTAAGAAAACAGTAGAAAGAGGAATTCGACTTACCTCACTGGATGGTACAATCCCTGGGCCAGTGGCTAAGAAGGAGGTTCAATATATTTCTTCCTTTGGACATTTAAGGTATGATCTTTTGAAAAATATCGTTGATAATGCGGAATATAAAAAACTGGCTATTAGCATTTTAAAACAGTTTGATGAATCGATCGTGGATATTTGCTATACAAAAACGGATGACGGGGCTTTTCTTGAATCAGTCATTACAGCAGATGGAGTTAATATGCCATTTTCTGTTTATGGTGATGGCATCAGGAAAATATTGTATATTTTGAATAAATTGTTTGACGCAACAGATTCGATACTTCTGATTGATGAGATTGAGACAGGATTGCATAAGAAGTATTATGACGAGCTGTTTCCGGTTGTTTTTGAGCTGGCTAAAAAGCTTAATGTTCAGTTATTTATTGCAACTCATAGTATGGAGGCAATTGACGCGATATTGGCTTATGGAAAATATGATGATGAAATGCAAGAGAATGATCCGATTAAGGTCATCACGCTAAAGAAAATAGACGCAAAGGATGGAAAGGGAAGTAATGTAGTTGCCAGAAATGTTACGGGGAAATATGTATATGATAATCGAAAAGCATTTGAATTCGAGGTGCGCCTATGATGACAGAATTAATGCTTGTTGAAGGCGTATCAGATGTTCAGTTGATTAGTTACTACCTGCAAAATGTGTATGGATGGAAACATGAGAAAGATAATCGGCTTGGGATTAGCCCAATGGATGCCCATGATCATATAGAAAGTCTTTCTAAAGATGAGAATCAACTCGTTTTATGTGGAGTAGGAGGCAATGGGAGATTTACGCATTTTGTAGAAATACATCGTATAAATAACATGCTTGTAGAGAGTGATATTTCTTCTATCATGGTTGTAACGGATCGGGATGAGGATTCTATTTCCAAAATAAGAAGAACTGTAAATAATTCTTTTGAGAATGTCACATTCAAAGCTGGAGAATGGAATAGCAATAATATAAAAGATTCTTTTGAACAGCCGAAAACGATAGATACATATCTTTTAATTGTACCTGCAGATAAAAAGGGAGCATTGGAAGATGTAATAATAGATGCGCTTAAAGATATTCCGGAAGAAAAAGAATTAATCCAGGAAGTAATCCTGTTTATCAATTCCTTAAAGGCCAAGCTTGTGCCGGATTTAAACCAAATGAATAAGGCCAATAAGGCTACGGTAGGAACCTTCTTCAGTGTAAGAACCCCCAAGCAGGCCATGAGATCCTTTGCTGCATTTGTTGCCACAATAGACTGGTCGAAATCAGAATCCTTAAAGGAATTGTTTGGGGCGTTTGGGCAGTTGGGGAGGAAAAGGGATGACGGGGAAACGAGCATATTCTGAATTGGAATAAATTGGAGAAAACTATGGTAGTAATTCGATAGTGAAAAACTGGAATTTCATAGAGAGTATTCATATTTATGGAGCCCTAGTTTTTTTGCAAAGTGCAAGATCCTTTTGCCCCTTATATAGAAATGAGATATAATAAAGGTAATATTTGAACACCTTAAAAGTAAAAATTACATTTATTGAAAGAGAAAAAATGATAAAGTATATTTGTAAGAAATGCAATGTAAATACAGAACGGTCAGAATGTCCGATTTGCAAGGAACGCACAGAATTAGAAAGCTCAACTATTTATTGGTGTGATGACTGTAATATCCCATTGTTTGAAGAAATCTGCCCAATTTGTGCAAAAAAAGCGCATAGAATAGGCGGTGATTTAAGACCAGTATACTTATAATGATTTACTTAAAGAAGTAGGAATTTGAGTATCAGATCAATTAAAATTCGGCACTACGAAGAAGGGAGAGGAAACCATCCATGTCAAATAAAAGAACCATAAATATAGATATATTCAACGACTCCATAACCTTCATAAAAGAAACCGAACACCTAAAGAAAGCCCTCGAAAAATCCCTCGCCAATCAAAAACTATATTTGGAAAAGGATGAAATAACGATACCGGCCAATCCAAAAAGGAACTGTAAAACGCTTGTTTCCGGAAAAAGAAGCTTTGAAGCCGCTTCCCGTTATGCAAGGGAAGGAAAAAAGGTGTGTGTACTTAATTTTGCCTCGGCGACAAATCCTGGTGGTGGGGTGACGCGTGGAAGTTCGGCGCAGGAAGAAGGATTGTGTCGATGCAGTACCCTGTATCCGTGCCTGGATACCGAGGATATGTGGCGGAGGTTTTATCTTCCGCATAGGCGGGCTAAAGCTCCGCTTTATAATGATGACTGTATTTATACCCCGGGCGTGGTGATATTTAAAAGCGATACCGTTCATCCGGAGATGATGCAGGAAAGGGATTGGTATCAGGTAGATGTAATTACCTGCGCAGCCCCAAATCTCAGGGCAATTCCCGGTAATTCGATGAATCCATATGCTGGCGACGTGGCAGCGGATATCGGAAAAGAGCAGTTGTATGAGCTTCATTTACACAGAATGGAGCGGATTATGAAGATAGCGGCAGCCAATGGGGCAGACACATTGATTCTGGGAGCATTTGGGTGTGGAGCATTTTGCAATCCGCCGGAGATTGTGGCGGAAGCGTGGAAAACCATTCAGAGTAAGTATGAAGCTTATTTTGAGACAATTGAGTATGCTGTATTTTGCGGTAAACAGGATACTTCGAACTATGATACTTTCAGTAAAGTATTCAGCTCAAAGAAAACCTTTGATTTAACCAGATTTTCCGAAGCGCATGCAAAAAATTATCAGAAGGCCCTTGCGGAAGTAAAGGCCGGATACAAACGAACGCACTGGATGTGGTATATTTTTCCACAGATAGCAGGCTTGGGAATGAGCCCTACTTCCCAGTTTTACGCTATCGCGAATCTGGAAGAGGCGAAAGCTTATTTAAAGGATCCGGTTCTCGGGGCGCATACGCTGGAATTATGCCAGGCATTACTGCAACTGAAAAGTCGGGACGCGGCAGCGATATTCGGCTGGCCGGACGACATGAAGCTGAAATCCTGTATGACCCTGTTTGAGCAGGCAGATCCGGAACAGCCGATATTGGGGCGGATTCTGGATGAATTTTTTATGGGGGAAAGAGATCAAAAGACGATAGAGATTTTGAAGAAAACAGGCTGTTAATACATTGCTCGTGCAGAGAAATTGGCTGATTGGTTATCGAATTACGGAAGAAGAATTTGGCGGGGAAGAACGTTCAGAGTATGGGTTGAAGGTAATAAAGGAAATTTCTAAAGAATTAACCAAGCGATATGGAAAAGGATATGATAGAAGTAATTTATACCATTGCCTAAAATTTTATAAGACTTTCCCTGAAATTGTCGACACAGCGTATAGACAATCAGCCGCTTTACTTTCGTGGTCACATTATAGAACTTTATTGCAAGTAAAAGACCCTGAAGCCCGCGCCTGGTACGAAAAAGAAGCCGCAGAACAAACGGGAGTGGAATTCACAATTTCATTTTTCGGTACTCTGATATATTGCGGATAATAGTGTATAATATGCGAAATTTCGCATTTAAAACTGTATTTCCAGGCAAGATATGAGTGTTATAATAAAAGATATATATTAGAAAAAGGAAATAAAAAATTGGCAATCGAAGTAGAAATCAAACTGAAAATCCGGGACAGGCAGGCCCTGGCAGCGAAGCTGACCGAGCTGGGCTTCCGCTCCGGCAGGCTGCTGCGGGAGACGGACGTGTACTTCCGCGCAAAGCACCACGATTTTGCAGAGCGGGACGAGGCTCTGCGAGTGCGGGAGACGGAGGATCTGGAGACCGGGGAGAAGACGGCGCAGTTGAATTTCAAGGGGCCGAAGCTGGATGACGCCTCCATGACCAGGAGGGAAATGGAGACAAATGTTGGCGATGGCGGGACCGTCCGGGCGATTCTGGAACAGATTGGCTTTACGCCAGTGATTCCGGTGGAAAAGGTACGGCACTATTTTCACCGGGGACGGCTGACGGCCTGTGTGGATCAGGTGACCGGGCTCGGGGAGTTTCTGGAGCTGGAGATTCTGACGGAATCCGAAGAAGGACGGAGCGCGGCACTCACCGAGATAGAAGAAGTATTGCGGCAGATCGGGCATTCTATGGAGGATACGACCCGGATTTCTTATCTGTCGCAGTTATGTTCTAAATTGGAAAATGAAATATAGTCAAATTGTCATTTTTATAAGAGCATAATAGGACAGAGAATTTATTCATATAATAAATTAGCATAAGTACCAAAAGTTTGTAGTCTCTTATTATATAGAATAAAATATATTTTATATGCACAGAAAAGGTGTAAATATAGCAATATAAATTACAAGTCAGGAGAACAAAACCATGGAAGAACACCAGATCCCCCACAAGCGCCGCGTGCGCTACAAGGGCAAATATCCGAAAAAATTTGAAGAAAAATACAAGGAGCATCAGCCTGAAAAATATCAGGATATGGTGGAGCACGTGATCCGGAAGGGCAACACGCCTGCCGGCATGCACATTTCCATTATGGTAGAGGAAATCCTGGATTTCCTGAAAATCCAGCCGGGTGAGACTGGCTTTGACGCTACTCTGGGTTATGGCGGCCATACCAGGGCTATGATGCAGTGCCTGAAGGGACAGGGTCACATGTATGCCACAGACGTGGATCCGGAGGAGTCGGCCAAGACGAAGAAGCGGCTGGAGGATCAGGGCTTCGGCGAGGATATTCTGACCATTAAGCTGCAGAATTTCTGTACCATTGATGAGATTGCGAAAGAAGTGGGCGGTTTCGATTTTGTATTGGCAGATCTGGGAGTTTCTTCCATGCAGATCGACAATCCGAAGCGCGGCTTCTCCTTCAAGGTGGACGGCCCGCTGGATCTGCGCCTGAATCAGCAGAAGGGCATCAGCGCTGCGGAGCGTCTGGACACCATTGACCGGGACGAGCTGGCAGGCATGCTCTATGAAAATTCCGACGAGCCCTACTGCGAGGAGCTGGCGAAGGCCATTACTGATGAGATCCGCCGGGGAAATCGGGTGGATACTACCACAAAGCTGAGGGAGATTATCGAGAAAACGTTGGATTTCCTGCCGGAAAAGGAGAAAAAAGAAACGGTCAAAAAGACTTGCCAGCGGGTATTCCAGGCTCTCCGCATCGACGTAAATCAGGAATTCGAGGTGCTTTATGAGTTCATGGAGAAGCTGCCGGGCGCTCTGAAGCCGGGCGGACGCGCGGCCATTCTGACCTTCCATTCCGGCGAGGACAAGCTGGTGAAGGCAGCCATGAAAGAGGGTTATCGATCCGGCATTTACAGCAGCTATTCCAAAGACGTAGTGCGTCCATCAGCCGAGGAATGTGTGCGGAATCCTCGGGCCCGCTCCACGAAAATGCGTTGGGCCGTCCGGGCAGCGGAATAAAAGAATGCATTTTCGAGAAAACATATCTGTTATGTCAGGTATGAGTCTTGAAGGAAAGACAAAGGGGCGCTATACTATATAGAAACGCAGCGTGTGAAAAGCCGATAAACGGGAGCGGCAGAGAAGGAACACAGCTTGCGTATATAACAAAAACGGGAGGATTTTATCATGAAAATCGCAGTAACTTATGACAATGGCAATGTATTTCAGCATTTCGGAAAGACCGAGTCTTTCAAGGTATATGAAGTAGAGAATAATCAGGTCGTAAAAAGTGAAGTGATTGGCTCCAACGGAACCGGACACGGCGCTCTGGCAGGACTTCTGGCAGATCAGGGCATCGACGTACTGATTTGCGGCGGCATCGGCGGAGGAGCCCAGGCAGCTCTTGCAGAAGCGGGTGTGGAGCTTTGTTCCGGAGCGGAAGGTGACACGGACGCAGCTGTAGAGGCTTATCTGAAGGGAGAACTGACAAGCGCAGGCGCAACCTGTGACCACCATGATCACGAAGAGGGGCATTCCTGCGGCGATCATGAGGAAGGCGGCTGCGGCGGAGATTGCGGCAGCTCCTGCGGAGGCGGCTGTGGCCAGCCAAAGCTTACCGGACGCAATGTGGGCAAGACCTGCAGAACCCATTACAAGGGAACCTTCAACGACGGCACTCAGTTCGATTCTTCCTACGACCGGGGCGAGCCCCTGGAGTTCGTCTGTGGCGCAGGCCAGATGATCCGCGGCTTCGACGCGGCGGTGGCAGACATGGAGGTAGGCCAGGTGGTGGATATTCACCTGATGCCCGAGGAAGCCTACGGCATGCCGAATCCGGACGCCATTTTCACACTGGAAATCGCTCAGCTTCCGGGCTCTGAGGAGCTGGAGGTGGGCCAGGGCGTATACTTGACCAACCAGTTTGGCCAGCCGTTCCCGGTAAAAGTGGCCGCCAAGGACGAGAAGACCATCACCTTCGACGCCAACCATGAGATGGCGGGTAAGGAGCTGAATTTCAAGATTGAGCTGGTAGAGGTAAAATAAAGCAGAACAATTCCGCCTGCTAAAGCATTGACGCATCATAAATAAGTGTATATAATTGTGCATTAAGACTTTAAAAATTGGCATGCTAAGATAGCAGGAGGTATCTTATGAGCTATTATGACAGAGCTTTGGAGATGAAGGACGAGCTGATAGCCAACCGTCGTTATCTCCATGAAAATGCAGAGGTCGGACTGACGCTTCCGAAGACAAGAGCGTACGTGGAAGAAAAACTGAGAGAATACGGAATCGAACCACAGCGTTGTGGCGAGGGCGTGACGGGACTTATCGGAAAGGGCGGCAAGGTACTGCTTCTGAGAGCGGATATGGACGCGCTTGCCATGCCGGAGGAGAGCGGACTTCCCTTCGCCTCCAAGGATCCGAACGCAGCCCATTGCTGCGGACACGACATGCATGCTACCATGCTTCTGGGCGCGGCGAAGCTGCTGAAGGAGCATGAAAATGAGTTAAAAGGAACCGTCAAGCTGATGTTCCAGCCCAGTGAGGAGACCCTGACCGGCAGCCGCAATATGCTGGAGCATGGGATCCTGGAGAACCCGAAGGTGGACGCGGCTCTGGCCTATCATGTGGGTCCGGGACAGCTTCCCATTGGAATGTTTATGTATAACGCGAATTCCACCATGATGTTTTCTAATAATGATCTGCATATTCGTGTCAGGGGAAAAGGGGGACATGGAGCCATGCCCCAGAATTGTGTGGATCCCATCAGCGTGGGTGCGCATATCGTAGTGGCGCTGCAGGAAATTATTTCCCGGGAGATGGATCCGAAGGCGTCCTGCGTTATTACCATAGGCAGCTTCCATGCGGGAACAGCTCTCAATGTGATTCCCGAGGAGGCGGTTCTTGATGGAACACTTCGCGCGGACACAAAGGAAGCGCAGAAGCAGCTGGTAAAACGGGTTCGGGAGGTTGCCGAGGCCACGGCGAAGGTCTACGGTGCGGAAGCGGAGGTGGAGATCACCGATGGCGCGCCGCCGCTTATCTGTGATAAAGAGACTACCGAAGAGTTTGTAGGTTACATGCGGGAACTGGCGATTCCGGGTACCATGGAGCAGCCGGATGTGGCAGCCAGCGCCTCCGAGGATTTCGCCTGCATCGCGGAGCAGGTGCCATCGGCGTTCATGTATGTATCCGCCGGATTTATGGACGAACGAGGCGTGGCTTCGGCCCACAATCCCAAAGTGCAGTTCAACGAGGAGGTTCTTCCCCGTGGCGCCGCTTATCTGGCCTACTGTGCGGAGCAGTGGCTGAAACGTCATGGGAACAAACACTAAGTAGAAATAAAAACACGCAGGAAAGATGTCGGCTTCGGTCGGCATCTTTTTTTAAAACTGGGGAAAATGGAAAACAAAGTAATCAGTAGCTTGCGTGTGCCGGGCGAACCTGTTACACTGAAGAAAACAACGGAAACATGGAATCTTTATGAAAAATGTCCCCAAAACACGAATTTTCCGCAACTATAAGTAAAAGGAAATATCGTGCGAGAGGAGGAACCCCTATGACCGACAAAAAACTTCTGCACCTGCTGGATCAAAACCCGGAGGAGGGCATGGGCCTTCTAATGGAACAATATATGGGCCTTCTGTGGAGCGCATGTCATCTGTATCTGACGAATCCGGAGGATATCCGGGAGTGCGTACAGGAGACCTTTGCGGATTTTTACGGAAACCGGGAGCGGTTCCGGACGGAAAAGGGGACGATCAAAGCATATCTCTATGTGATTGCCAAGCGAAAGGCCATCCGGATGGCGACCCAGAACGGGAAGCAGAGTGCAGTCCCCCTGGAAATGCTGGAGGAAGCTGCGGCGGACAGCGGCGAGGACGCCATCCTGAACCGGGAGGCGCTGGAGCAGGCCCTTGGCAAGCTGAAGGAGCAGGACAGCCGGATGATCCGGATGCAGTATTACGATGGCCTGACCTGCCGGGAGATCGCCGAGGCCATGCAGCTCCCCGTGGAGACCGTGAAAAAACGGCAGCAGCGAAATCTCAGAAAGCTTCGGCTGGCATTGATGGTTCTGGCAGTACTGGGAATTCTGGGAGCCTGCGCGGCGGCTGTCATCCGGGTTCGGTTCAATCCGGTGACGGGGATCCGGGACGCGGAAGAAGAGATTTACAGAGGGACGACGCTTCCCCTGGAAGTGGAGACCGAATACGGCAGAATTACGGTAGAGTATGCCATCTGGCAGGAACAATCTCTCTATGTGAAAATGACAGTCGTTCACTCGGAGGAGGACGACTGGTTTGATACCGTCCGTGAGAATATCTGGGCGGAAAGTGAGGATGGCACCCACTTGCGTGGTTCAGGTTCCAGCTGTCAGGATCTCCGGAACGGGCTTCTGATTCTGGATTGGGATTTCACTTTCTATAAACCTCAGGAGCAGTTTCTTCTTCATTTGTTTGATCAGACCGTAACGTTACAGATGACAGCGCTTACGGAATACGACAGTCTGGACGCCATCGGCCAGCCGGTGACCCATAAGGGCCGTACCCTGGTGGTAAGCGGGGACTGGAAGGATGAAAATACCTTGCAGTTGAACGCCTGGAGCTATGGGAAGGAACTCTGGAAGATCTGCGGTCTGGGGCATTATCCCATATTGCCGGAGGAACGGGAAAAAGAGGATTATGTACTCTGGCTGCACGACGGCCTGGATGGCAGCGGCAGCTTCACAGCGGAGGTAAGCGCGCAGCAGGGCAAGCCCTATCAGCTGAGGATTCCGGCTGTCTCTCTGAAGGCAGAACTGGGAACGGAGGGTCCGCTTTTTGAGGTGCCCATTCCGGCGGAAAATGGCTCGGAAGCAGTGGATATTCCCTTTGAAGTGGGGGAAGACTGCTATCATATCGTGAAAATAGAGCGAAAGGTGACAGAAACAGAGATGGAAGATGGTTCCATCAGGTATGGCACTCAGATACTTTTGTATGTAGAGCCGGTTACCCTGGAGAAGAACACAAAATTATTTTCCATTTCCGCCAGCTGGGGACGGATGAAGACGGGAACATCCTATTCCCTGAACCGGGAAAGCGGTGAGCTGGAAGCAGACGGAGAAACTGCGCCGGTTTTTACGGCTGAGGGAAGCACCTGGCCTCCGGCCACGTATTACGAGGGCGAGTACGCGGAATATCGGCGGGAGCTGATGCTATACTACGGACCGGATGAAGAGATTCCGGAAAAGACCTGGGTTCGCATAGATAAAGTTGTAAAAAACTGGGAGCAAAAATATAGCTATACGATCAGATAAAGGAGTCACCATGAAAAGAATCAAACAAATCTTCGACGGCGAATACGGCTGCGAGGAACGCACAGCCGACGAAAAGGCTAAAGTACTGGTCATCCTGGAGAATGAAACCGGTCAGGAGAGCAGCCTGTCCGTAGAGGACGACTGGCTGAGGGCGCAGGGGCTGGAGGAAGGCTCCGCGTGGCCGGAGAACTAGCCGAAGTCAAAAGAATATGGAAGAAAGCAGGACAATACGAAAAATCCGCAGGCCATCCGGTGAAAAACACCGAATCTCCTGCGGATTTTCTTATGATGAGTTCTATCCAGTGAACGTAATTGCCAATATTAGATACGAGCTACGCCGCTCTTTCTTGCAGCCTCAGCTACAGCCTCAGCCACCCGATCCTTCAGTCTGGAATCGAAAGCAGCCGGCAGAATATAGTCTGCGTTCAGCTCTTCATCAGATACCAGAGAAGCGATGGCGCGTGCAGCGGCAATCTTCATCTCGTCGTTGATATCGGATGCGCGTACATCCAGAGCGCCGCGGAAGATGCCCGGGAATGCCAGTACGTTGTTGACCTGGTTCGGGAAGTCGCTGCGGCCGGTGGATACCACAGCGGCACCTGCAGCCTTTGCCTCATCCGGGAAAATCTCCGGAGTCGGGTTTGCGCATGCGAAGATGATAGCATCCTTCGCCATAGTAGCGACCATTTCCTTGGTCAGAACGCCCGGTGCGGATACGCCGACGAATACGTCTGCGCCCTTGATGACCTCAGCCAGGGTACCCTTCTCCATGTTCCGGTTGGTGACAGCTGCGATTTCTTCCTTGATGGGGTTCAGCCCCTCACGGCCCTCGTAGATGGCGCCCTTACGGTCTGTCATAATAACATTTTTCAGGCCCATGCTCATCATCAGCTTGATGATAGCGATACCGGCTGCGCCTGCGCCGGAGGTGACGATCTTCACATCTTCAATCTTCTTGCCTACCAGCTTCAGAGCGTTCATCAGACCTGCCAGTGTGATAACGGCAGTACCGTGCTGGTCGTCATGGAAAATCGGGATATCGCAGCGCTCCTTCAGCTTCTGCTCGATCTCGAAGCAGCGGGGAGCGGAGATGTCCTCCAGGTTTACGCCGCCGAAGGAGCCTGCCAGCAGAGCGACGGTATTCACGATATCGTCCACATCCTTGCTCCGCACGCAGAGCGGAATGGCGTCCACATCACCGAAGGCCTTGAACAGGACGCATTTACCCTCCATAACCGGCATACCGGCTTCCGGTCCGATATCGCCCAGACCCAGGACTGCGGTACCGTCGGTCACTACGGCTACGGTGTTCCAGCGGCGGGTCAGCTCGTAGCTCTTATTGACGTCCTTCTGAATCTCCAGACAGGGCTGTGCGACACCCGGTGTATAAGCAAGAGAAAGAGCCTCCTTGCTATCTACGGCAGCGCGGGGAGTAACCTCTAGTTTGCCTTTCCATTCATAGTGTAATTTCAGTGATTCTGCAGCGTAATCCATGATAAATTCTCCTTTTCTCTGATAAACGGCATCATTGGTATATTCATAATTGCGACCACTTTGTATTTTTAGCGGTACAATAATTTCTATCCGTATCATAGCGCGACTTTACAGAAAAGTAAAATATATATATAATAAGTTATTATAGGAAAAACCTATAGATCCGAAAATGTGTCAGGAAAAGGAGGCAAAGTCCATGACCATCGCCAAATTACAGCAGTTCCTTGCAGTCTGTCAGTTCCAGAGCGTCAGCCGCGCCGCGGAATTTTTGCATATTTCCCAGCCTTCCGTGTCAGGAACCATCCGGGATCTGGAAAGCGAGTTTCAGATCAACCTGTTCCGCCATGAGGGGAGGCGCCTGGTCCTGACGGCGGAGGGAAGCTTTTTACGGGAACGGGCCCAGAAGCTGATCCGCCAGTTCGACGAACTTTCCTGGCAGATGGAGGATCTGGGAAATCAGAAAAACCGGTTCCGTATCGGGATTCCGCCCATGGCCGGGACGGTCTTTTTCCCGCAGCTCTATAAGGCGTTCCAGGCAGCGTATCCGGAAATCACTCTTTCTATTACGGAATGCGGTTCCCTCCATGCGGAAAAGCTTCTGGAGCAGGGAGAACTGGATCTGGCCATGGCCACGCTCCCGGCGGCTCCTTCTCCGGAATTTTCCTGTCAGAAGCTTGCGCGGACACAGCTGGTGCTCTGCGTCAGTCCTTCCCATCGCCTGGCCCGGGCGAAAGCAATCGATGTGACCATGCTGGAGGGGGAGCCTTTGGTACTTTTCGGAACGGATACGGCGCCCTCCAACGCAGTGCTGTCCCTTTTCGCGGAGCAGCAGCTGCGGCCCAATGTGCTGCTTTATTCCAGTCAGCTCAGCATGATTAAGCAGTTTATTTCCGATGGCACGGCAGCAGCCTTCCTGATGGACGCCCTGGCCCGTCAGGAGCCGGATCTGGTAGCGGTTCCGTTTTCCGAACCCATTTATTTTGACACGGTACTGCTGTGGAAACGGGATCAATATCTCTACAATGATGTGGAGCACTTCTTGCGGTTTGCCAAAAAATTCAAATTTCAGGGAATTATTAAAAAAACATGAGGTTTCATTAAGATTCCTGAAGTTTATATTGAAGGAGAACAAGGCGATGAAGAAAAGTATAGGAAAAGAACAAACGTTCCGAATTCCCTATACTTTTTTTCATATCCGTGTTATAATTTTCAGTGACTTTAAGTATGCTAAATCCATCAGGAAAAGGAAATCACACGATATGAAAGAACAAGGACATTCGCAATGCGCTTCGCTGCCTGCTCATGAAAGCAGCCCCAAAGGCGGTGCTGCTTTCAAATTACACAGCGAATACCAGCCCACCGGCGACCAGCCCCAGGCCATTGCGAAGCTGGTGGAGGGCTTTCAGGAAGGCAATCAGGCCCAGACTTTACTGGGTGTTACGGGATCGGGCAAGACCTTTACCATGGCCAATGTGATACAGGCCCTGAACAAGCCGACCCTGATTATTGCCCACAATAAAACCCTGGCGGCCCAGCTCTACGGCGAGTTTAAAGAGTTTTTCCCCGAGAACGCGGTGGAATACTTTGTTTCCTACTACGATTATTACCAGCCGGAGGCCTATGTGCCTTCGACGGATACTTATATTGCAAAGGATTCGTCGATCAACGACGAGATTGATAAGCTGCGGCTGTCGGCTACGGCCGCCCTGATTGAACGGCGAGACGTGATTATCGTGTCCAGTGTCTCCTGTATCTATGGTCTGGGTGAGCCGGAGAATTTTGAGAAAATGATGGTTTCCCTGCGGCCCGGCATGCAGAAGGATCGTGACGAGGTGCTGCGGCAGCTGGTGGATATCCAGTATGACCGCAACGATATGGATTTCAAGCGCGGTACCTTCCGGGTGCGGGGTGATGTGGTGGAGATTATTCCGGCCAATGAGTCCGAGCTGGCGGTGCGGGTGGAGTTTTTCGGGGACGAGATCGACCGGATTACCCAGATTGATGTGCTGACCGGCGAGATCAAAGGGGAGCTTGAGCACGTGGCCATTTTCCCGGCGTCTCATTACGTCGTACCCATGGATCAGATTAAGCGTGCGGCAGCCGATATCGAGAAGGAGCTGGAGGAGCGGGTGCGTTACTTCAAGAGTGAGGACAAGCTTTTGGAGGCCCAGCGCATCGCAGAGCGGACGAACTTTGATATTGAGATGCTGAAGGAGACCGGCTTCTGCTCCGGTATCGAGAACTATTCGAGACATCTGACCGGCGCAGCGCCGGGCACGCCGCCCAATACACTGATGGATTATTTCCCGGATGATTTTCTGATTATCATAGACGAGTCCCATAAGACCGTGCCCCAGATCCGCGGCATGTACGCGGGCGATCGATCCCGGAAGACCACGCTGGTGGATTACGGCTTCCGTCTGCCGTCGGCGCTCGACAACCGTCCGCTGAACTTCGAGGAATTCGAGAGCAAGATTGATCAGATTATGTTCGTCTCCGCCACGCCGGGCGAGTACGAGGCTGATCATGAGATGCTGCGGGCGGAGCAGATTATCCGGCCTACGGGACTTCTGGATCCCAAGGTGGAAATCCGGCCTGTGGAGGGCCAGATCGACGACCTGGTGGGCGAGGTGAATAAGGAGGTGGCAGCAGGCCACAAGATCCTGATCACTACCCTGACGAAACGCATGGCTGAGGATCTGACCGACTACATGCGGGAGCTGGGTATCCGGGTCAAATACCTGCATTCGGATATCGACACCCTGGAGCGGACCCAGATTATCCGGGATATGCGTCTGGATGTCTTTGATGTGTTAGTTGGTATTAACCTGTTGCGTGAGGGTCTGGATATTCCGGAAATTACCCTGGTGGCGATTCTGGACGCGGACAAAGAAGGGTTCCTGCGTTCCGAGGTCTCCCTGATTCAGACCATCGGTCGTGCGGCACGAAATTCTGAAGGCCATGTCATCATGTACGCGGATACCGTTACCGATTCCATGCGGCTGGCCATCGATGAGACCGAGCGCCGACGCGCGCTGCAGGAGGCATATAATAAGGAACATGGCATCACGCCGAAGACCATTCAGAAGTCCGTACGGGATCTCATCAGCATTTCCAAGGAGATTGCCAAGGAAGAGCTGCAGTTCGAGAAGGATCCGGAATCCATGAGCAAGAAGGAACTGGAGAAGCTCATCAAGGACATTGATAAGAAGATGAAGAAGGCGGCTGCGGATCTGAACTTCGAGCTGGCGGCAGAACTGCGTGATAAGATGATAGAATTAAAGAAGCAGGCAAATGAGCTTTAAAACCTGCGTCGCAATGCATTTATGAGGAGAAAAACAATGGATAAATTTATCAGAATCCGGGGCGCCAACGAGCACAATTTAAAGAACCTGGATATCGACATCCCCAGAGATAAATTTGTGGTGTTGACGGGACTAAGCGGTTCGGGAAAATCGTCCCTGGCCTTCGACACCATTTATGCGGAAGGACAACGGCGCTACATGGAGTCCCTGTCATCCTATGCCCGTCAGTTCCTGGGTCAGATGGAGAAGCCCAATGTGGAGAGCATTGACGGCCTGTCTCCGGCCATTTCCATCGACCAGAAGTCTACGAACCGGAACCCCCGCTCCACTGTGGGAACCGTGACGGAGATTTACGATTATTTCCGACTGCTCTATGCCCGGATCGGTATCCCCCATTGCCCGAAATGCGGCAAGGAGATCAAGAAGCAGAGTGTAGACCAGATGGTAGATCAGATCATGGCCATGCCCGAGCGGACGAAAATCCAGCTGCTGGCCCCGGTGGTCAAGGGCCGCAAGGGCGAGCATGTGAAGGTGCTGGAGCAGGCGAAGAAAAGCGGCTTCGTCCGGGTTCGCATCGACGGCAATCTCTATGAGCTGTCCGAAGAAATCAAGCTGGAAAAGAACATCAAGCATACCATCGAGATCGTGGTGGACCGACTGGTGGTGAAAGAGGGCATAGAGCGCCGCCTGGCGGATTCCATCGAGACGGTGCTGAACCTGTCCGACGGTCTGCTGGTGGTGGATGTCATCGGCGGCGAGACGCTGACCTTGAGCTCCAGCTATGCCTGTCCGGATTGCGGCATCAGCATGGAAGAGATTGAACCCAGAAGCTTTTCCTTTAATAACCCCTTCGGAGCCTGCCCGGAGTGCTTCGGCCTGGGCTACAAGATGGAATTTGACGAGGATTTAATGATTCCCGATAAGTCCTTAAGTATCGCGGAGGGTGCGATTACGGTCATGGGCTGGCAGTCCTGTACGGACCCGTCCAGCTTTACCTATGCGCTTTTGAAAGCCCTTTCCAAAGAATACGGCTTCGATCTGACCATACCTTATGAGCAGCTGTCCCCGGAGATCCGGGACATACTGATTCATGGAACCAATGGCCGTGAGGTGAAGGTCTATTATAAGGGGCAGCGGGGCGAGGGCGTCTATGATGTGGCCTTCGAGGGCCTGATTAAAAATGTGGAGCGCCGCTACCGGGAGACCGGTTCCGAGATCATGCGTCAGGAATATGAGACCTTCATGCGGATTACGCCCTGTAAGGCCTGCGGCGGCCAGCGTCTGAAGAAGACGTCTCTGGCGGTGACCGTGGGGGAGAAGAATATCGCGGAAGTGACGTCTATGTCCGTGCTGAAGCTGTATGATTTTCTGAAGGAATTGCAGCTTACAGAACAGCAGAAGCTGATTGGTGAACAGATCCTGAAAGAGATTAAGGCCCGCATCGGCTTCCTGATTGATGTGGGACTGGATTATCTGACCCTGGCCCGGGCCACCGGCAGCCTGTCCGGCGGCGAGGCTCAGCGTATCCGTCTGGCCACTCAGATCGGCTCCGGCCTGGTGGGCGTGGCCTATATCCTGGACGAGCCCAGCATCGGCCTGCATCAGCGGGACAACGATAAGCTGCTGGCGACCCTGAAGCGTCTGCGGGATCTGGGTAATACCCTGATTGTGGTGGAGCATGACGAGGATACCATGTTCGCGGCGGATTATATCGTGGATATCGGCCCGGGCGCGGGCGAGCACGGCGGCAAGGTCGTGGCGGCAGGTACGGCACAGGAGATTATGGCCTGCCCGGATTCCATTACCGGAGCTTACTTAAGCGGAAAATTAAAGATTCCGGTGCCGGAGACCAGAAGAACTCCCACGGGCTGGCTGACGGTCAGGGGCGCTGCGGAAAATAACCTGAAAAATATCCAGGTGGATTTCCCCCTGGGCGTCATGACCTGCGTCACCGGCGTGTCCGGTTCCGGAAAGAGCTCTCTGGTCAATGAGATTCTCTATAAGACCCTGGCGCGGAAGCTGAACCGGGCCCGCACCATTCCGGGTAAATACAAGGAAATCACAGGGTTAGAGCAGCTTGACAAGGTCATTGCCATCGACCAGTCCCCTATTGGGCGGACGCCCCGTTCCAACCCGGCCACTTACACCGGCGTATTCGACCAGATCCGCGACTTGTTCGCGTCCACAGCCGACGCCAAGAGCAAGGGCTATAAGAAGGGTCGTTTCAGCTTCAATGTGAAAGGCGGCCGCTGTGAAGCCTGCTCCGGCGACGGAATCATCAAAATCGAGATGCATTTCCTGCCGGACGTGTACGTGCCCTGCGAGGTCTGCCAGGGAAAACGGTACAACCGGGAGACTCTGGATGTGAAGTATAAGGGCAAGAGCATCTTTGATGTGTTGGATATGACTGTGGAAGAGGCCATGACCTTCTTCGAAAATGTGCCATCTATCCGCAGGAAAATTGAGACTCTGAACGACGTGGGACTTTCCTATATCAAGCTGGGACAGCCTTCCACGACCCTGTCCGGAGGGGAAGCCCAGCGGATTAAGCTGGCCACCGAGCTGTCCAGACGGAGCACCGGCAAGACCATCTACATTCTGGATGAACCGACTACGGGCCTGCATTTTGCCGATGTCCATAAGCTGACGGAGATTCTGAAACGGCTGGCCGAGGGCGGCAATACAGTCGTGGTCATCGAGCATAATCTGGACGTGATAAAGACGGCCGATTACATCATTGACATGGGACCGGAGGGCGGCGACCGGGGCGGCACGGTCATTGCCAAGGGCACGCCGGAGGAGGTGGCAGGGCAGGAACTCTCCTATACGGGCCAGTACCTTAGAAAATATTTATAGAAAGTATTTTTAATGGAAAAGTAATGGGATAGCTATCCCGCGAGGTGTTTTGGCATTATATGCTAAAATCCCGAGTATAGTACGCGCGAAAGCCTGCTATGCAGGCTTTCTGTGCATTTTAATCCTCGGAAAAGGGAATAAATTTCCTTTTTCGAGGGTTGTTTTTATTTATTTTTTCGCATATACTAAAACAGAGTATAGAAACAACCAAATCCAATGGAGTACACACAATGATTCAGAAATTATATAAAATCCTTTGCAATATAAATGAAGCTGCCAATGTCCTGCGGGACGAGCCCATGAGCCGTCATACCACCTTTCGCATCGGTGGCCCGGCGGCCGTTTTCTGCATGCCTCAGACGGTACCGCAGCTGGCAGACACGGTAAAGGCCTGCGTGGAAGCTGGCGTCCCCTATTATATCCTGGGGAATGGCAGCAATGTGCTGGTGAGCGACGAAGGATATGAGGGCGTCATCATCCAACTGTTCCGTAATATGGACGGCATTCGCGTAAATGGCACCGAGCTGGAAGTAGAAGCCGGAGCACTGTTGGT
>USDU01000013.1 GCA_900553635.1 uncultured Lachnospiraceae bacterium
AGCCGGAAAGAGCCGGATTCAGCCGGTTCTTTCCAAGGCCACCGAAAGGCATCTTGATCACGCCGACAGCAAAAAGCCCTCCTAAGGCTCCAAGCCACAGAGGCGCGTTTGCCGGCAGCATCAGGGCCAGCAATTCCCCCGTCACCATGGCACTTCCGTCCGCCACAGTCAGCGGCTTATCCCGAAACGCTTCAATGGTAAATTCTGTAAGTGTACAGGTGACAACGCAAATCAGCAGATGCAGAAGTACCCGCGGTCCGAAATGAAGGACGCCGAAAATCTCCGCAGGCAAAAGCGCCAGAAGCATCATCCGTATCATACCTGCTGTCGTCATCGTTCCCTTCACATGAGGAAAGATCCATTTGTAATTTTTTTCCATTGTCTCATTTCCTCCCTATCTTCTTCCCTGTGCCAGCAGCTTCCGGCGCATGTCCTGAATGGACGGAGCCAGCTGTCTTCTGGCCGGGCATACAAAACTGCAGCTTCCGCAGCCCAAGCATTCCATGCCGTTCATATCCCGGAACTCCTGCTCTTTTCCGGCCTCCGCCGCGTCCGCAAGCTTTGTGGGCAAAAGATAAATCGGGCAGGCCTCTGTACAGGAACCGCATCGGATGCAGACGCCCGGCTTATCCGTATAATCCTGACTCATGCACAGAAATCCGGTTACTGTCTTTGTCACCGGAACCTCCAGGTTCTTCATCTCCACACCGCGCATGGGACCGCCGCAGACAAACTTCTTCGGCTGCTTCGCGTAACCGCCCGCTGCCTCCGGAAGCTCCGAAAAACTGGTGCCGATCCGAACCAGAAAATTTTTCGGTTCCTTCAACGCTTTTCCGGTCACCGTCACTGCCCGCTTCGTCACCGGAAGGCCGAGAACCAGCGCCTCATAGATGGCGTGAAGCGTTTCCACATTCAGTACGATACAGCCCGCGTCTGCCGGAAGCTGGGACGTGTTGATCTCCGCGCCGGTACAGGCGTAGATCAGCATACGCTCCGCACCCTGGGGATACTTGGTTTCCAGTACCCGAACCTCCATCCGGGGTTCACTTCCGCTGGCCATCTGCATGGCTGTAATGGCGTCCCGTTTATTATCCTCCATGGCAAAAATACCGGTAGCACGCTCAAAAAGACTCAAAACAATCCGAAGTCCCTCAACCAGACACTCCGGCGATTCCAGCATTCTACGGTAATCGCTGGTCATATAGGGCTCACATTCGGTACCGTTGATCAGGACATAACGGATTCTCTTGGGATTCCGTACTGACAGCTTGATATGGGTCGGGAATCCGGCTCCTCCCATACCGACCACTCCGGCCTCCTGGATCCGGCGCAGGCGCTCCCCAACCTCCAGCTCCTGCCAGGGCTTTATCTCCGAAACCGGCATTTTTTCGTACAGACCGTCATTTTCGACTACCACAGACAAAATCTCTTTTCCGGATACGGTTTTCCGCGGCTCAATCGCCTTTACCGTACCGGACACCGACGCATGAACCGGCGCGGAGATATCGCCACTGGCCTTCGCAAGGAGCTGTCCCTCCAGTACCCGGTCTCCCACAGCTACCACCGGCACTGCCGTGCCGCCGATATGCTGACGCAGGGGATAGATCAGATCTCCCTTCGGCAGATACTCCTCCAATGCTTTTTCTCTTGTAAACCGCTTTCTCTTGTGCGGAAACACTCCGCCCTTAAAGGTCACATGTGCCATGAATTTTTATCACTCCGGTATTTTTTATTTCAACTGGTTACTGTTCTCTGGAACCCTTGCCAACCTTCCGTACCGCACGCTCTTTCAGCGCCTGCGCCCGGGACTTCATGTTCGGGTAAGCGTTCATGGTACGTCTGGTAAATACGTTACCCATACCTTTCAGACGCTCAAAGCGCTTCTGCGCAGCGCCGAAACGCTCGGCCAGCTCTGCCAGACGTCCTTCCTGACGGGCTTTAAATTCTTCAGGAGACTCACCCGCAAAGGCTACCATTGCATTGACCCGATCCTCAAGACGCTGTTTCAGCTCCGGTACATACTCAGGCAGACGGTAATGGGCCAGCCGTTCTTTGAGTTCCTCGGTGCTCTCATAGAGCTTCGTATTCTGGATATATTCGTACAGCTCGTCCATAACCGCGTCCATATTCCGCAGCTTCTCGCCAATCTGCATGGCGTTCATGTAGGACATGCCGAAATCCACCGCGTATACCAGGGTCGCCACGCTCACCAGCAGCTTTCCGGTCGCCACGCTGTACAGGCTCACAATCCAGTCCACAAAAGGCTGAAATACATAAAAGAGAATCACGGAAAACACTCCCCAGCCCAGGGATGCGCCCAGACAGATGCGCCCCTGAAAATTAAACTTATTCTTGCTGTAATCCCACCAGCTGGTATGGAACAGAGCCTCCATCAGAACCGCCGTAACATATTCCAGAATTGTCGGCACAATCACGCCGCAGATATAGAGCAACAGAATATTTCCGGCGATGGGCTTCAGAATCAGATAGACGATGACAGCCCCGAAGCCATAGATGGTGCAGACCGGACCGGTCACAAAGCCTCGATTGACCAGTTTCTTCTCCTTTATGGATACGTAGGAGCTTTCCCAGAGCCATCCCAAGAAGCTATAGATATAAAACCAGTTGACGATATGGTAAATGTCCACGCCTGCAATCTGTATATTCCACATACTGTCCTTTCTCCTTATGTATTTCACAAAATTATGCCCAGACAAGGCGCGAGGACACGCACGCCAAAGTGCCTGTCCTCCCGTCTGTGTATATCCGTTTGTAATTCTTTTCTTACTCTTCCTCAGCTGCTACCGCGTCGATGTCCACATCTGCCACATCGCCGGCTGTCTCGTTGCTCTGCAGTGCCTTCATGCTCAGAGAAATCTTCTTATCCTCGCCATTGAAGTCTACAACCTTTGCCTCGATCTCCTGACCGATGCTCAGTACGTCAGACGGCTTCTCTACGTGCTCTCTGGAAATCTGGGATACATGAAGCAGTGCGTCTACACCCGGCTCCAGCTCCACAAATGCGCCGAAATCTGTCATTCTTGCCACCTTACCGGTAACTACGTTGCCTACTGCATACTTGTCAGCAGCATACAGCCACGGATTCTGATCCTCAAATTTCAGGCTCAGGGCGATCTTGGTATCACGGATATCCTTAATCAGGACATTGAGCTTCTCGCCAACCTTGAATACCTTCTTCGGATTCTCTACGCGTCCCCAGGACATCTCAGAGATATGAAGCAGACCGTCTGCTCCGCCCAGATCTACGAATGCACCGAAATCGGTTACGTTCTTTACAACACCCTCTACCACATCGCCTACATGGATGCGCTCGAAGAGCTCTTTCTGCTTCTCAGCTTTTTCAGCAACGATCAGCTGCTTACGGTTACCGATGATGCGGCCACGGCGCGGATTGAACTCGGTAATAACAAAGCTGATCTCCTGACCTTCATACTTCGCCAGGTTCTTCTCATAGGTATCGGATACCAGGCTTGCCGGGATGAATACTCTGGACTCATCTACAACAACGCTTAAGCCGCCGTCCAGAACCTGGGTAACCGGTGCTGTCAGCACTTCCTCGTTCTCAAAAGCCTCTTTCAGACGCTTGCTGCCCTTCTCGGCTGCCAGACGCTTGTAGGTCAAGAGAACCTGTCCCTCGCCGTCGTTGACCTTCAGAACCTTTACTTCCATGGTATCACCTACATGGATGACTGTGGTCAGGTCGATGGGGCTGTTGCTGTATTCATTCTTGGTCAGGATACCGTCGGATTTGTAGCCTATGTTCAAGATGGCTTCATCTTCTTTGACATCAATCACAGTGCCTTCGACAACCTCTCCGTTTCTTATTGTTTTCAGTGAACCTTCAAGCATTTGTTCAAAACTTAATTCTGACATGTTTTTGAACCTCCTCAATAATTTTGTTTGGGGTCGAAGCCCCTGCTGTAATACCTACGCAACGGATGGACTGCGATGTCTTCAAATCCAAATCATCAAGTGACTGTATATAGTAAGTATTTTCACATTCTTTTTTACATATTTCAAATAGCTTCTGTGTGTTGGAGCTGTGACTTCCTCCGATCACTATCATCGCGTCTACATCGGACGCAATTTCCCGGGCTTCGGTCTGACGCTCCTCGGTTGCACTACAGATCGTATTTAAAACAATTATATCATAACCCTTTTTTGAAATAATTTCAACTATATCTTCAAATTTATTGTAGTTAAATGTCGTCTGGGACACAATGCAGAGCTTTTCACCCATCGGCAGGGCAAAGTTTTCCGCTTCTTCAAGGGATTCCACCACGTAGGCAGGTTTTTCGCACCAGCCACGGATGCCCTCCACCTCGGGATGCTTTGCATTACCGATGATCAGGATGTGACGTCCGTTGGCTTCTTCCTTCCGGGCGATACGGTGAATCTTTTTCACAAAAGGACAGGTGGCATCCACCAGATTCACGCCCTGCTGTTTCAGAAGCTCATACACCTTTTCCCCCACGCCGTGGGCCCGGATGATGACTGTACCGCTGGTGAGGCTTTTCAGTTCTTCTTCGGAGTTCAGAACTTTTACGCCCTTTTCCTCCAGTTCCTGTACCACGATTTCATTGTGTACAATGGGGCCATAAGTGTAAATGGGGCCCTCCGCCTGCTCCACCTGTTCGTATACCGTGTCCACGGCCCGACGCACGCCAAAGCAGAACCCGGCCGTCTTCGCAAGCCTTACTTCCATATGCGCCTCCTCTAGCGGATCAGGGCGGTAATCGCCTCAATCACCTCTTCGATGGTCATATCAGAGGAATCCACGTAAACCGCATCTTCCGCCTGACGAAGGGGCGCGAATTCCCGCTCCATATCCCGCTTGTCCCGCTCGATAATGTCAGCCTCAATGGCCGCCAGATCACAGGTCTCACCCTTTTCCGTCAGCTCGTCATAGCGGCGCTTGGCGCGGCAGGCGCTGGACGCGGTCAGATAGACCTTTACATTGGCCTTCGGAAGCACATAAGTGCCGATATCCCGGCCATCCATGACCACATTTTCCCGCTCGGCCAGGGCGCGCTGCAGCTCCACCAGCTTCAGGCGTACGTCCTTATTTACAGAGGACGCAGAAGCCATATTGCCTACCTCCTCGGTGCGGAGCAATCCAGTTACGTTCTCACCGTTCAATAATACCTGCTGTAAGCCGTCCTTGTATGCAATCGTAATATCAGCGTCACGGCTTGCCGCACTGATTTTTCCGCTCTCGTCCGCACTAATCCCCCGGCGCAGCAAATACAGCGCCATGGCACGGTACATAGCTCCCGTATCCACATAGATGTACCCCATCTTCTTCGCCACTGCCTTAGCAATGGTGCTTTTTCCGGCTCCCGCCGGTCCGTCAATCGCTATCTGATATGTCATAGGTTCCTCCTCTATACAGCATTACCGGCTGCGTAGGCCGTGGACCAGGCAATCTGCAGATTGAATCCGCCGGTCACTGCGTCCAGTTCCAGTACCTCACCGATAAAGTATAATCCTTTTACGAATTTTGATTCCATGGTGGAAGGATTGATCTCCTTCACAGCCACGCCGCCTTTGGTAATAATCGCCTCTTTGTAATCCCGAAGCCCCGTCACGGTCATAGGCAGGCTTTTGGTCAGCTTCACAAAGCCCTGCCGCTCCTCCCGGGAGATATCATGTACCTTCTTATCTTGGTCGATGCCACTGAGGCCAATCATCACCGGCGTTAATTTAGCCGGGAACAGGCTGCCGATCACATTTTTGAAGCTCTTATTGTGATTTGCGTCAAACTCCCTTAGGATACGTTGGTCAAGCTGTTCCTCACTGAGCGCGGGTTTCAGATCCAGTACCGCCTTAAGCTCCTGCTTTGCCGCCAGGGTTCCCACGTAGCTGCTGGCTGTCAGCACCAGTGGTCCGGTGATACCGAAATGGGTGAACATCATCTCTCCGAACTCCCGGAATACCTCTTTCTTTCCATTGCAGATCCGAAGCTCCACATTTTTCAGGGAAAGTCCCTGTAAATCCTTTACAAATTGTTCCCGGATATTAAAAGGAGTCAGGGACGGGATGCAGTCGGTCACCTTATGGCCCGCCTCTTTTGCGAAACGGTAGCCGTCGCCTGTGGAACCGGTTACCGGATAGGAAAGACCGCCCGTGGCCACAATAACCGCGTCACCCTCTATCCGGGTTTTATCTGACAAAATCAGACCTCTGGCTTCTCCCGCTTCAACGATAATATCTTTTACTTCTGTATTCAAGTGAACCTCTACGCCAGCACGCCGCATACTGCGCCGCAGCGTATCCAGCACATCCGCCGATCTGTCCGACAACGGGAAGACACGTTCCCCCCGCTCCGTCTTGATCTTCAGACCCTCTTCTTCGAAAAAGGCCATGGCGTCCTGGTTGGTGAAGCCGTAAAAGGCGCTGTATAAAAAACGGCTGTTGGTCCGCACGCTGGCGAAAAGAGCGTCCATGTCGCAGGCATTGGTCAGATTACAGCGACCCTTTCCCGTAATATACAGCTTCTTACCCAGCTTTTCATTTTTCTCATATACGTGGACCTCATGGCCGTTTCTGGCCGAGAAAATGGAAGCCAGCATACCGGCTGCGCCGCCGCCCACGATCAATACCTTGCTCATGCAAATTTCTCTCTTTCTATCTGTACACCTGTAGCAGCTCATCATCACAATGTCACATCGTTTCGGGTGAAATAGTGAATTTCATACGGATACTTCATAATGTAAAAACAGCGTCGGCGAAAATTCGCCAACGCTGTTAGTGTACCACATTTTTGCCGGATCGGCAATCTGCGATTTCAAAATCTGATTTTTCAAAAATCCGATTATACCGGATATGCCCCGTTCTCGGTATCTGCTACCGTTGCGTCCATCTTCTTCTGCTGTGCGTCTCTGTACTTGAAGAAGTCGGTTGCTACCTGCGGGAACAGTGCGTAGGTCAGAACGTCCTCCGGCTGCTCCTCGTACTGCTTCATCTCGCTCTCCAGAGTCTCCAATTCGTTCGGAACCAGGTCTGCCGGACGGCAGGTAATCACCTCGGCATCGCCGATGCACTTCTTCTGAACCTCCGGATTGAACGGCTTTACAGTCTTTCCATAGTGTCCGGACAGCAGGTCCTTGGACTCCTTGGTTACCATCTTGTAACGCTCGCCGCCTACCACATTCATAACAGCCTGTGTACCTACAATCTGGGAGGACGGAGTTACCAGCGGGCACTCGCCGAAGTCCTTACGTACACGCGGAACCTCCTCCAGTACCTCATAGTATTTGTCGGAAGCACCCAGATCCTTCAGCTGGGAGGTCAGGTTGGACAGCATACCGCCCGGTACCTGATACAGCAGGGTCTTGATATTCACGCCCAGGTTCTTCGGATTCAGCAGGCCGCTCTCCAGAGCCTCGTCGCGCATGGGACGGAAGTAATCCGCGATCTCAGCAAGAAGCTTCTGATCATATCCTGTATCATAGGGAGTTCCCTTGAAGGTTTCAACCATAACCTCGGTTGCCGGCTGGGAAGTTCCCAGAGCGAAGGGAGACATGGCGCAGTCGATGACGTCTACGCCGGCCTCTACTGCCTTTAAGTAGGTCATGGAAGCCACGCCGGAGGTATAGTGAGTATGCAGCTGAATCGGGATCTTAACGGTCTCTTTCAGTGCCTTAACCAGCTCCGTAGCCTTGTACGGAAGCAGCAGGCCTGCCATATCCTTGATACAGATGGAGTTTGCACCCATCTCCTCGATGTTCTTCGCCATGGTGGTCCAATACTCCAGTGTATACGCGTCGCCCAGGGTGTAGGACAGCGCTACCTGTGCATGGCCGTTCTCTTTGTTGGCAGCCTTTACTGCTGTCTGCAGATTACGCAGATCGTTCAGGCAGTCAAAGATACGGATAATATCAATACCATTTGCGATGGACTTCTGTACGAAGTACTCTACGACGTCGTCGCCGTAGGGACGGTAACCCAGAATGTTCTGTCCACGGAACAGCATCTGCAGCGGAGTTTTCTTTGCCTTGTCTTTGATTTTACGAAGTCTCTCCCAGGGATCCTCATGCAGGAAACGAAGGGATGCGTCGAAGGTAGCTCCTCCCCAGCACTCCAGGGAATGGTAGCCTACCTGATCCAGTTTTTCCACGATGGGCAGCATCTGCTCTGTGGACATACGTGTAGCAATCAGAGACTGATGTGCGTCACGCAGGATAGTCTCGGTAATCTGTACCGGTTTCATATCTGACATAATAGTTCCTCCTATTATTACGGCTCCCAAAGTCAGATGTCTTATCGTGCAGGCACGAACGCCATCTGACTTTTTGAGCCCGGCATCATTAAATTCCAAAAATTGCCATAAAGGTTCCGGCTGCTACGGCTGTACCGATAACACCGGCAACGTTCGGTCCCATGGCATGCATCAGCAGGAAGTTGGTCGGATCTGCTTCCGCTCCTACCTTCTGTGATACACGGGCTGCCATCGGAACTGCGGAAACTCCGGCGGAACCGATCAGCGGATTGATCTTGCCCTTACTGAGTACGCACATAAGCTTGCCCAGAAGAACGCCGGCCGCGGTACCGAACGCGAACGCAATCAGACCCAGGGCTACGATCTTCAGTGTGCTGATATTCAGGAATGCCTCTGCGCTGGTGGTTGCTCCTACGGAGGTACCAAGCAGAATAACAACGATGTACATCAGGGCGTTGGACGCTGTATCCATCAGCTGACGTACCACACCGGACTCGCGGAACAGGTTACCCAGCATCAGGGCACCTACCAGCGGAGCGGTGGTCGGCAGAATCAGGCAGACAACAATGGTTACAATAATCGGGAACAGGATCTTCTCCAGCTTGGATACCGGACGAAGCTGCTCCATCTTGATTTTACGCTCTTTCTCGGTCGTCAGCAGCTTCATGATAGGCGGCTGAATAATCGGAACCAGAGACATATAGGAATACGCAGCTACCGCAATGGGTCCAAGCAAAGCGGTCTGCTCCAGTTTTCCGGCCAGGAAGATGGAAGTCGGGCCATCTGCTCCACCGATGATGGAGATAGCCGCTGCTGCCTTGTCGGAAAAGCCCATGAGCATAGCGCCCAAATAAGCTGCGAAGATACCGAACTGAGCTGCCGCTCCCAGAAGGAAGCTCTTCGGATTCGCGATCAGCGGACCGAAGTCGGTCATGGCTCCGACGCCCATGAAGATCAGGGACGGCAGGACAGACCACTCATCCAGTACATAGAAGTAGTACAGAAGTCCGCCTACTCCGTTTGAAGTTTCCTCCGGACTTGCGATAATATCCGGATAAATATTTACAAGAAGCATACCAAAAGCGATCGGAACCAGAAGAAGAGGCTCGTACTCTTTTTTGATAGCCAGATACAGGAACACGCATGCCACCAGGACCATGACGTAATTTCCCCAGGTCAGGTTAAAAAACGCGGTCTGATGCATGAGGTTTCCCAGGGTTTCTAAAATGTATCCCATGTCTTAACCTCCGTTGATTTCTCTTAAGGCTATGCCATTAGTTCAGGGATGCCAGTAAATCTCCGGACTCTACAGCCTGGCCTACGCTTACGTTGATGCCTGCTACGGTGCCGTCCTGGGGTGCTACTACCGGGATCTCCATCTTCATTGCCTCAAGAATGATGATGCTGTCACCGGACTTCACTGCCTGTCCGACACTTGCCTCTACCTTCAGTACCTTGCCCGGTACGGAAGCCTTTACTGCTACTGCGCCTGCTGCCGCGGGAGCTGCTGCCTTCGGAGCTGCTGCCGGTGCCGGTGCTGCTGCGGGAGCTGCCGCTGCGGGAGCTGCTACTACTGCGCCTGCGCCCTTCTCTTCAACGACTACATCATAAGCTACGCCATTTACGGTAATTGTATAATTTTTCATCTCTATGAATCCTCCTAAATATGAGCATGCGTTATGCTTTTTTCCATTTATTGTTGCTTCTGCGCTTGATAGAACGTACTACAAAGCCATCTGCAGATGTACCCTCTGCCACCGCAATTGCCGCGGTGATGACGGCGATAAGCTGCAGATCGTCTGCCGGTGCAGGTGCCACAGGTGCCACAGGAGCAGGTGCGGGCGCTGCCGCCTTCTCTGCCACATCCTTCTTTGCCTTTCCCCGATTCTCAAATACGGATACGTATTTGAACAGGGAAATGATAAACGCCAGAAGAATCAGCACAACGAATACAGAGCCCATACCAATCAAGGTATTCAGGGCTGCCTTTTTGGCAATCTCTCCCTTGCTGTAGATCGGGTCCATGGTTACCGTGGTAACCACATCGTCCTTATCAAACTCCAGAGCCAGACGCATGTTATGATCTGTGAACTCATAGACAGCAGTGTAGGTTACATTGCCATCCTTGTCGGTGGTGCCGCCCTCATATTCCTTCAGGCCTACAAAATCACCGAACTCATCGAAATTGGCATCATAGGATTTCAGCAGGCTTAAGTATGCGTCTGCCGTAAAATCAAACTTCTGTCCGGTTCCGCCGATATAGGGATACAAAGCTACCTGCTGCTCAAAATCATCATAATTCTCCTGAAGATTGCTCAGATTCGCATCCAGGCTTTCTTTATCTGTACCAACCAGCATCTCCACATAGCTGTCGAGCTTGCCCTGGTATACCTCCTCGTTCGGAAGAGTCTCCTTGGCAGCGCAGCCGGTCAGTACAAAAAGTCCCATCAGGAGCAGCAGAGCCGATAATTTTTTCAAGCTTCGTTTCATACTCTCACTCCTCTTAGACAGTTCCGTGTTTCTTCGCCGGACGGTCCTCTCTCTTGGTAAATAACATCTCAAACGCGCCGATCACATACTTTCTGGTATCCTGGGCGTCAATTACGGTATCCACATAGCCCCGTGCAGCCGCTGCGTCTACGCTGTCCTGAAGAGCCGCGTACTCTGCCGCCTTCTCCTGCTGGGTTGCGGCATCCGCGTCCGCATACATGACCTTTGCTGCCAGGGAAGCGTCCATCATGCCGATCTTCGCGTCCTTCCATGCGTATACCAGATCTGCGCCGATTCCCTTGCTGTTCATCATCACATATGCGCTGCCGTAGGCTTCGCCTGCGATTACATTTACCTTCGGAACGGTTGCATTCGCGAATGCGTAGGTAAGCTTTGCCGCTGCCTTACCGATATTGCGCTCGGTGCACAGGGAAGCCTTAAAGCCCTTTACATTGGTAATGGTCAGAACTGGGATATTGAACGCGTCACAGAACTCTACGAACTCTGCTGCCTTCTGAGCACCGCGTGCCGTCATCTCCTGCTCTCCATTGGCTACCGCGCCTACGGTCATGCCGTTCAGACGGATGAAGCCTGTCACCATATCCTTGGCGTAAGCTGCTTTGGTCTCAAAGAAAGCCTTGCCGTCAGCGATGGTGGAGAGGATGTAGGATGCGGAATACTCCACGCCCTGAAGCTCTGCGCATACGCGGTTCAGATCGTCCGCGCAGTCAGAATAGCAGCCCTCTTCCTCATTGTTGCCCGGAAGCATCGCAACCAGTGCGCGGATCTGAGCCAGGATACCTGCCTCGTCAGCGACTGCATCGACGCTGCCTGCTTCCTCTGCCTGGAATTTAGCAGAAGCACTGTCACACTTCTGGGTGCTGTTGCCTGCGATGGTGTTCGGAGCGTTCACGAAAAGCTTCGCGTCCTTCTCCTCCATAAAGGTAAAATCAGAAAGTCCCGGTACGACAGCCAGCCCGCCGCCGCAGTGACCGAACACTGCCGTGATCTGCGGAACTACGCCGGACGCCAGCGCCTGCTGGGTATAAACCTCTCCGAATGCGTTCAGGGCGTCTACGCCCTCCTGCAGACGGATACCTGCGCAGTCGATCAGACCGATGACCGGCGCTCCCATCTTACATGCCAGCTCGTACAGACGTACAATCTTCTTCGCATGCATCTCACCCAGGGTTCCGTTCAGTACGGAAGCGTCCTGACTGTACACATAGACAAGATTACCGTCAATCAGACCATAGCCGGTAACTACTCCGTCAGACGGGCACTTAGACTGCTGCAGATTAAAATCAGTGCTTCTGGCAGTCACCTGTCCGCCGATTTCCACAAAACTGTTCCCGTCCAGCAGACCTTCAATTCTTCTGCTTGCCGGGCTCTGTGCTGTATTACTCATTTCCAGCCCTCCATATATTTATTTGATAGTGTATTGTATAAACTACCATTGATACAAAACGATATCGGGATCAATTTTAGCAAAAAATAGACAGAGAATCAATATGAAATGTGCAACAAATTTTGCTTTTTACATAAAAACTTGTTATAGATCTATAAAAAAAAGGAATGAACTGCCGTCATTCCTTTTTCAACATTTCTTAATTTCCTATTCAAATAGTTTTTTCTGTCTTCGTATACGCCTTATAGCAGAACTCGATGATATCCTTCCGGGTCACAATCCCGATGAAGATGCCCTTGTCGTCGATAACCGGCACGAAATTCTGGTTCATGGCCTTGGACACCAGGTCTTCCATATTGGAATCAATGGAAATGGGCTCGCAGCGCATCCGGCGCTTCACAATGGTAAGCGGGACCTCCTCGGCCTGCTTTAAATCCAGTGCGAACTTATTTTTCAGGGACCACAGGAAATCGCCCTCGGTGATAGTGCCGATATATTCACCCTGACGGTTAATGACCGGAATCGCGGTATAACCGCTGCGCTCCAGCTTCTCCAGGCCCTGACGCATGGAAAAATCCTCGTAGAGGTAGGACACCTCCGCTTTCGGTTTCAGGAAAAATAAGATATTCATTTGTAATAAAACCCCTTTCTCGGTTACAGAAGCGGTGAAAATACCCGGAGCACCGCGCAGAACAGACTTCCAAAGAAGCCCTGTCTTGTGTCGCTTAAGGCAATCTCCCTACCCTTTTCCATGGTTGCCAGGCTGTCTGCCTTCACAGCAGCCACCAGCGGGCTCTGATAGAAGAAGGTGCCGCACTCAAAATGCAGGTACAGACTCCGGTAATCCATGTTAATGGTACCCACCACAGCCGCCTCGTCGTCGCAGACGAAGGACTTGGCGTGAAGGAAGCCCGGCGTGTACTCGTAGATCCGCACGCCTGCCTTCAGAAGCACCGGGTAATAAGACCGGGTCAGCTGGAAGATGGTCTTCTTATCCGGAATGCCCGGCGTCATAATCCGCACATCCACCCCCCGCTTGGCCGCCAGGCACAAAGCCGTCTGCATCTCGTGATCCACGATCAGGTAGGGAGTGAAGATATACACATAATCCTTCGCGCGATTCAGGATGTTCAGGTACACATTTTCACCCAGGCGCTCGTCGTCCAGAGGCGAATCGCTGTAGGGCTGTATAAAGCCCTGACCCTCGAAGGCTTCCGGATGCCACACATGGGGCCGGAAAGCCTCATAGGATTCGTCCGTATGCCGGTGGGCGTTCCACATCCGTAGAAACATGACCGTATAGTTCCAGACCGCCTCGCCCTTCAGCATAAAGCCCGTGTCCTTCCAGTGCCCAAAGCGCACCTTTTCATTGATGTACTCGTCCGCCAGGTTCACGCCGCCGCTGAAAGCCGTATGACCGTCGATAACCACTATCTTCCGATGGTCGCGGTTATTCATTACCAACGACCATAATGGAATAAATCGATTAAAGGCAAAGCTCTTGATGCCCTTGGATTCCAGAATCAGACTGTAGGCGGGCGGAAGCAGGGATACACAGCCAAAGTCGTCGTAGATAAATCGCACGTCCACGCCGGCCGCAGCCTTTTCCTCCAGAACCTTTAGAATACTGTTCCACATCTTACCTTCGCCTACGATGAAGAACTCCATAAAAATAAAGTGTTCCGCTTTTTTTAATTCTTCCAGAAGAGAAGTATAGTACTCTTCTCCAATCTTATAATAAACAGCTGAAGTATGATCCCAGCCCGGATAGCCTCCGGCTTCGGCCAGATAATAAGACTCTCCTTTCGTTCCCTGATCCATCTCGCCAAGCCGTTCCATGATTTCTTCCTGCTGCTTAAGCTCCCCTTCCGTACGCTTCCGCTCCGCATCCAACCTTTTTCGCATGCCCTTGGCCGGGCGCTTGTGACCTACCGCCATATAGAACAGGCCACCCAGAAGCGGCGCTACCAGAATCAGGATGATCCACGCGATCTTGTAGGCCGGATTATCCTCCGTATTAATGATCCACAGCACTGCCAGGATACTTATAATCCGGAAAACAAGGGACAGGCCCGTGGAATAATGAACCAGCTTTGTAAAAGTCAGCAGAAACCAGCCCAGCTGAACAGCCAGAAGAATACCGAATATCACAATCCGGTTCAGCAGCTTTCCCAGAATCTTCTTCATGCTTTATGTCCCCTCTCTTTCGTACTGATCTATGGTATCATATTTTCTGATACTTTCCAACCGGCAGGAACCTGATTTTACAAAAAATTAAGGACTGTAACTTTTTGTTTACAGTCCTTCACCGGCTGCCTGAGTTTCCTCCGGCATGGGTGTCTCATTTATTGCCGGCGCTTCTTCCGGTACAGATTCTTCATTTGTTACCGGTGCCTCGTGTTTTTGCTTTTGTTTTTTCTCCAGCTTGTAATCGTAGGTTACTGCCTCACCCTCGGATACCGGCCTCGCGCCCAGATACTCCTCCAGCGTAATGTCTCTCTCGTAGATCTCCTTTGCCGCTTCCAGGCCCACATAGCGGAAATGCCAGGGCTCGTAGATAATACCCGTGATATCCGTGCTTCCGTTGGGATAGCGCAGGATAAAGCCATATTCCCAGCTGTGCTCCTTCATCCACTGAAAGCCTTTCGTATTCTCCTGCTTCTCGTCCAGCTTCCGGTACTCAGAGGAAACCACATCGATGGCCAGCCCCAGATGATGCTCACTGGTGCCCGGCACCGCCACCACCTGTCCTGCCTTTGACAGTGCGTCCTCCAGAGAATAACCCTGCTGCAGGTAGGAATCCGTCTTCTTCTCATACAGTGTAATCTGTTTGTTCATATCCCGATAAGATGAACTTACATAGATGGTCACTCCATCCTTCTTGGACGCCTGAATCATAGCCTTGAAATCATCATAGGCCCGGGCGTCTATCTGATGTCCGCTGCCAATGCTTTTCAGCTCCACCTGATAATCCTCCGGAATCGGATGGGTCTTATTGACCAGAATCAGATTCCAGTCCTCCGGCAGATTTTCCTCCGTATCCTCCGTTTTTTCTTCACCGTCTGTATATTCTGTCACAAATTCTTTCGTCTCTTCCGCTTCCAGCACATCCGGAAGCGCTTCCTCCGACGTAGTCAGCACCGGTTCCTCCAGGCTCTGGGCATATACCTGGCCGATAAAAGCACCCATGCCAAGCATGGTACACACCGCTCCTGTGAAAATCCAGGCTCTTTTTTTCTGTCGTCCGGTCATAAGGTCTCCTTCGTTTTTTGTCGTCTTTTGTCCGTTCTTCAGTATAAAAGAAAAGAGCCTGATTTACCAGACCCTTTTTCTGAAATCTTTCTTAAGATTTTGTGAATGCGCTTCCTTACCATTCCTTATTTTCCACAATCCGGATGGAAATGTGGTAGGACACAATCAGCCCCACGATAGCCAGCGCTCCGAAGACTGCGCCTATAGACAGGAATCCCCGATCACCCAGTCCGGAAAGCCATGTTTTCATGTTATCTATACTGAACAGCAGCGCGAAGCCGGCAAATACAAGCAGGTAAGTCGCCATAAACAGAAACCGGGATTTTTCCACACCGAATTTATAGATGCAGGGCAATATGAAAACAATTGTCATCAGATAGATACAACTGATGGAACATGTGGACGCCAGAAGCTCTCCGTACCCCATCTCTGCCTTTGCTCCCAGCACCGCAAGCATACCCGCGCCGCCCAGAATCCCCAGCATCACCATAACCGCGAACAGAAGCAGCGCAAACAGGTACTTCGCCTGCACCAGTTTCTTAGGCGTCAAGGGAAGGGTCAGCGCGTACCGGTTAAAATGGGATGCCTCGTCGTAGGAGGCTGTCGTAATTAAAAGCATCAGTCCATATACCAGAAGCAGGCTGGAAAGCATGGTTGGATTGTCTGTAACCAGGCCCCAGATCACCAGGCACACCATGCAAATCAGATAGATCTTCCCCATCTGCCGCAGTGTATACAAGTCCTTCAAAATCAGTCCTTTCATCCCGCACACCTCTCATTTCCCGGCTCTCCCGCCGTATAAAGAAGAATATCCTCCAGGCTTGCCCGATCCATAACCAGATGCTCATTTGCCTCCAGCCCTTCCCGGCTTCGCACCAGCACCTCCGTATCGAACCGGCCCCGGCGGACGCCCACCACGATGGCCGGATTCAGCTTTGCGGCCTCTTCGGCGCTGCACCGGATCAAGGCGTATTTCTCCAACAGCGTATCCCTGTCTTCATACAGAAGAATCTCCCCTTTATGAATCAGCAAAATGTAATCCGCGATCTTCTCGATATCGCTGGTGATATGGGAGGACAGAAACACCGTATGCCGCTCGTCCATAACAAATTCCCGGAGCATATCAAGGATCTCCGCACGCACCACCGGATCGAGACCGCTAAGCGCCTCATCGAGAATCAGAAGCCGGGCCTGATGGGACATGGCCGCCGCGATGGAAAGCTTCATTTTCATGCCTCTGGAATATTCTTTGATCATCTGCTTCTCCGGGAGACCGAACCGCTCGCAGAGCTTTTCAAAGCGCTCCTCCTGCCATCCTCTGTCGATGGCCTTCAGCATCCGGTTCACATCCCGCCGGTTCAAATAATCCGGGAAACAGTTCTCGTCAAAGACCACGCCAATCTGTTCTTTCAATGTCTCGTCCTTTGCGCCGTCCGGCTCGCCGAGCAGTGTAATTTCTCCGCCGTCCCGCTTTATCAAATCCAGAATCGCCTTTATCGTCGTGCTTTTTCCCGCACCGTTCTCTCCGATAAAGCCCACGACGCTGCCCTCTGGGATCTGAAAGCTCACATCCTTCAGTGCAAAACCCGGATACTGCTTCGTCAGATGTCTTACTTCTATGGCACTGTTCATATTCACGCCTCCTCAAATAGTAATTTTAAAATATCCACAAGCTCCGTCTCTTCCATGCCGCACTGTCTGGCCGCGTCCACTGCTGCCTGCAGGTGCCCTTCCACGGCCCGCAGCCGCTCCTCACGGACAAATTCCTGATCTGCTTCCTTTACGAAGCTTCCCTTACCTACTACCGTGGTGATAAAGCCCTCCCGCTCCAGCTCCTCGTAGGCCCGCTTGGTGGTAATCACGCTAATCCGAAGCTCCTTTGCCAGCAGCCGCATGGAAGGCAGCGCCTCTCCCGGCTTCAGGGATCCATTCATAATCTGCCCCTTAATCTGAGCTGTGATCTGTTCATAGATGGGCTTGCCACTGGAATTACTGATGATGATATTCATAGGCTGTTTTCCTTGCTTTCTTTGTGTGTGTTGTGTTTATATAATGTATATATCATATATATACATTATAGTCAACCACTTTTTATTCTGTTTAACGAATTGATACTGCAGGATGCCTACTTACGGCGGGTCGTGTAAACGACATGCTACCTCTCCGCCGCAGTGCGATAATATTTTTAGGTAATGGGGGATTCCATAGGAATTTCCTATTACATAAAAAGAGCCTGCCTCCGGAATCTTCCGAAAGCAGGCGTCTGTGCACGCTGTCTGTCTTATTTTGTTTTAATAATATCTCCGCACCGAAAGAATACCCCGGTAGGTGGCAGAGCTGATCTTGATACCCGTTTTGGCTGTGCTGGCATGGACGATACGTCCTCCGCCAATATAGATCCCCACATGGCCGCCATAATAGATGATATCTCCCGCCTGGGCGTCCGCATAGCTGACAGACTTGCCGGAATGTCCCTGGGCGTCAGACTGTCGGGGAATGGAAATCCCAAAATTCTGATAGACCGCCCAGGTAAAGCCAGAACAGTCCGCGCCGTTCGTCAGGCTGGTGCCGCCGGATACATAGGGATTACCCACAAACTTCAGGGCATAGCTTGCAATCGCCGCGCCAGATCCGCCTCCGGAAACGGATGCGGAAGATCCGGAGCTGCTCCCGGAACCGGAACTGCCCGAACCGGAATTCGATCCGGTGGAAATGGTGCCGGACTTGGATGCTTCACTGTTTTTCGCCGCCGCTGCAGCCGCTTCTGCTTCCTTTTTCTTCCGCTCAGCTTCCAGCTTCTTGAGCTGCTTCTGCTGATCCTGCAGCTGCTTCTTATATGTGGCTGCCTGGGATTTGGCAGCAGCCAGCTGACTGTCATAATCTGCCTGCTCTGCCTTCTTCTGCGACAAAGCGGCCTCCGTGGCGCTCTTTTGATCCTCATACTCCGCCTGCAGATCCTCCATATCAGCCTTTTCCTGCTCCAGCTCCTCCAGCAGATCCGCTACTTCCTGCTTGGTTTCCTGATATTCCAGGAACATTTCCCGGTCCTTGGTCTGAATCTCCTGGGCGAAATCCGCCCGGTTCAGAAAATCGGAGAAATTCTCCGCCTGCAGGAACAGGGACAGATAATCCATATCTCCCTCTTCGTATATGTACTGAATCCGAAGCTTCATGGCTTCGTACTGCTCTTCCTCTTTCTGCTTGGCCGCCTCGTAATCAGCCTGAGCCTGATCCACTTCTTCGGCCTTGGCCTCAATATCGCTCTCCAGAAGCTCGATATTCAGCACCAGGGTCGTCAGCTCGGAGTTCAGGGAATTCACCTGGCTGAGCACGCTGTTGCGCTGACTCTCGATGGACTTCATCTGGGAATTGATTTCGTCCAGCTGTTTCTGGGTCGCCTGCTGCTGCTTCTTAATCTCTGACTCTGTGGTCGCCGACGCCGTAATAGAAAATCCCATCACCCCGGCCAGCACCAGGGCTGCCATTTTCTTACCTGTATATCTGAATTTTTTCATCCAAATGCTCTCCGTATTCTTATGGTTTTCCCTGCTCATAGATATTCTAATTATAGCTGGTTTTCAGCCCTATTTCAAGCAATAATAGACAATTTCAGTTTCCTTTTTCTGGGAAATTCCTGTCTGCGTACTTTTATCTATACAGCACTTTTTCAGGAACTCCAGTCTGTGGCAGAACATCTCATATTATATACTAGATTTCCGGCGTTTTTCCACTGTTTTTTATATATGAATAAGCATATATATATTCTCATATCATCATATTTTCAAATATTGTTCTTGTCACCGATTTTTTCTTATGTTACAATCAATATAGTTTTCTCAATCATTTGAAAAAGGAGGGATCGCATTTTGAGCAGCGAACTGATGCCCGCCGATGACGAGGTTTATTATCTTTCTGAATTTTTTAAGGTATTCGCGGATTCCACACGGATCAAAATTTTATTTGTACTCCGTGACGGAGAACAATGTGTCAATGATATTGCCGCGGGGCTTGAAATGTCCCAGAGTTCTATCTCCCACCAGCTGCGGGTCTTAAAGCAGAGCCGCCTGGTAAAGTTCCGTCGGGACGGCAAAACCATCTACTACTCTCTGGCCGACGATCATGTGGTCAATATTCTCTGCCAGGGTCTCGAGCATATCGAAGAATAAGAGAGGATGTTGTCAAAAAAGCTTCCGGATTCCAAACGGTTTTTACCGCATGGATTCGGAAGCTTTTCTTTTTCATACACTATTTCCCATGAATTGCCCTGCCATACAGACAGCTATCCGTTATAATTGCGGGCAGAATTCCTTCTGTACGTTTCCTTCCAGATCCTTCCAGAAAAATGTGCCATCCTCCAGAATCATATAGCCATGCCAGCTGTTCTCCTTCGGGATGGATACGGATCCGGGATTCAGGTAAATATAGTCCTCCGTCTCCTTACACACAGGCACATGGGTGTGTCCGTGGAGCAGAATGTCACCCTTTTTAAGCTGCGGCAGGTTCTTCTCGTTGAACACATGGCCATGGGTGGCGAAAATCATCCGCTCATTCAGATACAGAATGCAGTAGTCCGCCAGTATCGGAAATTCCAGCACCATCTGATCCACTTCCGTATCGCAGTTGCCGCGCACACACAGCAGATCCTGCTTTCTGGGATTCAGCATGGCAATCACCTGCTTGGGCGCGTAATCCTTCGGCAGGTCATTGCGGGGACCGTGGTACAGGATATCGCCCAGCAGCAGCAGCTTATCTGCTTTCTCCTCATCGTAGGCTTTCAGAAGCTTTTCACAGTAATACGCGGAACCGTGAATATCTGACGCTATCATCAGTTTCATTTTTTGTTTCTCCTTCAGTTTGAATTATTTTTTTGCTGCCGCACGAAACGGATCATGCTCATGGCAGC
>USDU01000014.1 GCA_900553635.1 uncultured Lachnospiraceae bacterium
TGCCCTGGCCGGAATCCATAATCTTCACATAGAAGAACTTGTGATCTGCGTCCAGAGACACGTGTACCCAGCCATTTTCCGTATTATACTTAATGGCATTCTCCACCAGATTCGTAAAGGCCAGAGACAGGCGGCTCTCATCCACTTCCGCCGTCACAGGACGGAAGCTCTCCAGTACCACCTCGATATTCTTTCTGGCCGCGATGGGGCGAAGTCTTTTTAAAATCAGTTCCAGCAGATCGTTGATATCCACTTTCTCGATGTTCAGACTGGCTGCCTTCTTATCCATCTTCACCAGAGCCAGCAGATCGGTAATGATCTTATTTTCCCGCTCAATCTCCTCAGCGATATCGCCCATAAACTCCTTGTAAAGCTCGTTTGGCACCTCGTCCTGGGTAAGCAGGGAATCCGCCAGCACCTTCATGGACGTCAGCGGCGTCTTCAGTTCATGGGACACATTGGACACGAACTCCTGCCGTGATTCATCCAGGGTCCGCATCTGCGTCACGATTTTATTGAACTCCTCGGAAATCTCTTCAGTCTCCGCATAGGTCTTTACCATCAAATCCTCGTTGGAATGACCGCTGGAAATCTCATGGAGTTCCAGAATAATCCGTTGAATGGGCCGCACCAGCAAAATGGACAGCAAAATAGCCGCCATGGTCACCAGGATGCCATACACCAGGGTAAATACCCAGGTATTGCTGGTCAGGGCTTCCAGATTATCCCAGATGCTGTCCGTGGATACACTGACCAGCAGTACGCCCTGCACCTTGTTGGAATCTCCGGCGCGCACCGGCACGGTCATTTCAATAAACCGTTTTTCCGACAGCTGGTTCGTGGTTTCCCCCTTAAAGCAGCGGATAACCTCCTCAGATACCACATACTTATTTTCAATCAGACCGTAAGTATCCTTGATAACGCGGAAATCCTGATCAATGATAATGATCCGTCCGTCGTAAAGACTGGCCAGCTGAGCCAGCTCGCCGTCGATCAGCTCCGTGGACGGATCCTCCATATAATTATAGCTTAATAACTGATTGGATAAAATTTTACACTGATTCTGCACCTCCGTGCTGCGCACGGAGATGGCCCGATCCCGATAACTCCTTAAGATACTGGCCGACATCAGAATCATGGGAAGCCAGCCCACTGCCAGCAGCACCAGCAGGATCCGAAATTTCAGACTCTTAAAATATGTAAATACGACTTTATGCCTGGAAATAATAACCCACACCCCACTTCGTATGCACGTATTTCGGCTCGCTCGGATTGGACTCAATTTTCTCGCGGAGTCTCCGGATATGGACATCCACAGTCCGCACGTCGCCCGGGTATTCATAGCCCCAGACCGTATTCAGAAGATTCTCCCGGCTGTAGACCTTGCCCGGATTCAGCACCATCAGCTCCAGCAGGTCGAATTCTTTAGCCGTCAGATTAATTTCCCGACCGCCGATAAAAAGGCGGCGGCTGTCCAGATCGAGCTTCAGATCCGCAGCCTCGACCACCTTGCCCTTTTTTTCCTTTTCCGTACCGCCGGTACGCCGCATAATGGCCTTCATACGGGCCTTAATCTCCAGAATGTTAAAGGGCTTCGTGATGTAATCGTCCGCTCCATACTCCAGCCCCAGAATCTTATCCATATCATCGCCCTTGGCTGTCAGCATGATAATCGGCATATTGGAGAACTCCCGGATCTGCTGGCAGACCTGAAAGCCGTCCAGCTTCGGCAGCATCACATCCAGGAGTACAATATCATACTCCTTCGCTCTGGCATATTCCAGCGCTTCCTCGCCGTCGTAGGCACAGTCAACTTCCATATCATCCTGTTCCAGACTAAACCGCAGTCCCTTCACAATTAATTTTTCATCGTCGACAACTAATACTTTCTTTCCCATGCTTCCCGCCTCGTTATCTTTTTTTATTCAGTCTCAAACCGTTATCTGGTCTCTGATTTTGTTAAAAACGCCCTCTTTAATACCCGGAATATTCATCAAATCCTCCGGCCTCTGAAATCCGCCCTTTGATTCCCGATAACGGATAATCTCCTTTGCCTTGGATTCGCCAATCCCGGAAAGTGTCATAAGTTCGGCCTCGGTGGCCCGGTTCAGGTTCACTAACCCGGATGTGCCCTCTGCCGCGGCTTCCTCAAGCGTCTGTGCCATTTCCACCGAGGGTACCTCGATCTTCTGCCCGTCAGATACCGTCTCCGCCAGGTTCAGATACGTCCCGGCCGCGCCTTCCGTCATACCGCCGGCTGCCTCCACCGCGTCGGTAATCCGGCTGCCCTCCGGCAGTTCGTAAACTCCGGGAGTTCTCACCTCTCCGCAGACGTAAACCCAGATGGACGCTGCCTCTTCCTCTTCCGAATCCGCCGCCTCCGCTGTCGTCCCTTCCGTCACAGTCTCCTCCGCCGCACTGTCATAGACCGCCGCCTTTTTCCCGCAGCCGGTCAGGCACAGCGCAAGCAGAACCATCATCCAAAGAAGCTTTTTTCTTTCCTGTCGATATCTCATTTTTCCGCCTTTCTGAAAATAGGCGGGTCCCCTCCGATACAGACTATCTTCATTTTAGCGGAGATTGGGCAAGAATACAAGTTCTTTTTTAAGTCATGACTGTTCAGTTTCTTCACAGTTATAACTGCAAAATCCATGAAAATCGGCTTCGCCGATGGGATTTTGCACTCCTGAATCACTCTACTCCCACTGAAACACTGCGACGCCCACGATAGCTGCCGCCATGCCAATGACCTTCCGCCAGGAAAAATCAGCCTTTTCCACGCCAAAGATTCCTGCCAGCTCAATCAGATAGGCCGCCAGCAGCTGAGCAATGACAATCAGCATCACTGCCTTCGCAGGTCCCAGGGCGTCCATGCTTTTAATCACTGTAAATGTGATAAAGGCTCCGATGACGCCGCCCAGCAGCATGTACTTCGGCGTCACCTGAAGGATGGTCAGCGGGTTTTTCCGATCCGACAGCCCCCAGGCAATGAGGCAGGTAATAAGGGCTGACAGCTGCACCCAAGCCGCAGAGGTCCATATGCTGCTTACCTTTGTGACCTCCGTATTGAAGACGCCCTGAATGCTCATCAGCGCCCCGGATAAAAGGGCAATAAAAAATCCAATCATGACAAAGACTTCCTTTCCTGTTCTGTAAGTAAGGTTTAGTCTTTCCATGACTGGATGTTCTTATTCCTGTATTATTCCGTCGCCTGAAGCTGGGACATGATTTTCCGGGTCACGGAATCCACTTCCGTATCCACGTCATTGCCCTTCCAGATGTTCGCGAAAGCGATCTCCATCTCGATCCAGTAATTGCTTAAATCTGTCAGTTTCGGAACCTCCACGGAATTTTCATACTGAGTAAGCAGCACGGACATCTCCGGGTTCTCGTAATTTACACCCAGACGCACCGGCATTTTCTCGGACATGGTGTACAGCTCTGTCGCCTTGTCGTAGGTCACGAACCGGGCGAAATCCTTTGCCGTGTCGCGCTCCCTGGAGTAGGCGTTCACCACCACTGAATTGGTGACAGACAGCCCCTTGGTGGACAGCTCGTCAGTCAGGTTCGGTACCTCTGCAATGCCGTAGAAGTAACCGCCGTCCGCCGCGTCAATCTGCGCGATGGCGTCAGTCTTCGCAATGGTGTACACCGTCTTGCCGTCAATAAATTCCTGCAATACATTGTCGGTGGTCACCTCATCCGCGTCAATGGCGAAAAAGGCATTCAGACTCTGGTAATAAGCCAGGCAGTCCTTGACCTCCTGGGCATCCAGAGAAACCTGTGCCGGGTCATCTCCGGTCTCGCCGCCAAGGTTTACATAATTCGAGATAAAGAAGAAGTTGGAGAAAATATCCGCCACATTCCATTTGAAGATATTCTCCACTTTTTCTGTGGCCTCCGTCGCCTCATAATTGTCCGCGTAATCCAGAATCTCATCGATGGTGGACGGGGCGCTGTCTACGTAATTCTTATTGTACAGCAGAAAACAGGTCTCAAAATAGAAAGGATACGCCATCAGCTTTCCGCCGCAGGTGGCCGCGTCAATGGCCTTCGCCGGGAAATCCTTCGAAAACTCCTGCTCCGTAAAGCTGTCATTTTCCACCGTCAGTCCTGCCAGACGGGCTTTCTCCAGAAGCTCGCTGGACACCACAAAAAGATCCGGGCCGCCCAGATCGGAGATACTGGCCGTGTTGATATGCTCGATATAGTCCACCGCCGTGACAAGCTGCAATGTGACATCCACGCCGGTCTGTTTTTTATAATCAGCCGCTGTCTGCACCAGATAGCTGTTCAGCTTCTCGTCAGTATACCACAGAGTCAGCGCTTTTTGCTCCATGTCCTGCCCGGCCTCCGCCGCCTCCTTCTGCTTCTGATGATAAGAAAAAGCCACCTGGCCCATCTGCGCAAATACAAGCAGAACCACCAGGATGGCGATGGCTCTGCGATAAATCGTATGTCTCATGTGTGTAAAATCCTAACCTTTCACCAAAGCCCTTTCAAGCTTCGTAACCATTTCATCTACATGGTCCTTTGTGATGACAAGGGGCGGAACCAGACGCAGCACGTCGCTTCCGGCTGTGATCACAATCAGACCCTCATCCATAGATTTTAACACAACTTCTCCTACAGGTCTACCCTGGATTACAAGTCCCTGGATCAGGCCCTTTCCTCTGCGGGCCGCGATGCAGTCGTATTTATCCACCAGAGCATCCAATTTTCCTTCAAGATATGCACCCACTTCTTTTACATGATCCACGATTGCGTCCTGCTCAAAGATATCCAGCACCTTGGAAACCGCTGCGCAGACAAAGGGATTGCCGCCGTAGGTGGTGCCGTGATCGCCCGGTACCAGAGAGCCCAAAGCCGTCTTCTCATCCAGCACAAAGGCGCCCACCGGAACGCCGCAGCCCAGAGCCTTGGCACAGGTCATGATGTTGGGCTTCACGCCGTATTCCTGCCATGCGAACAGGTAGCCGCTCCTGCCCATACCGCACTGGATCTCGTCCAGAATCAAAAGCGCGTCGTACTCCTCGCAGAGGGCCTTTACACCTTTCAGGAACTCCTCCGTAGCCGGGTAAATACCGCCCTCACCCTGAATGGTCTCCAGAATCACCGCGCAGGTGTGCTCATTGAACTGAGCCCTTACACTCTCCAGATCATTGTAATCAGCGAAACGGATGCCGCCGATGAGCGGACGGAAGGGCGCCTGGTATTTCTCATTGCCGGTGACGGAGAGGGCTCCCATGCTCCGTCCGTGGAAGGAATGGTTCATGGCGATGATCTCGTGATCATTTTTTCCGTCCTTCAGCCACGCGTACTTGCGGGCCGCCTTAATTGCGCCCTCGATAGCCTCGGTGCCGCTGTTGGTAAAGAATACCCGGCTCATGCCGCTCATGCGCACCAGCTTGTCAGCTGCCTCTGCGGCCGGCTCATTGTAATACAGGTTGGAGGTATGCATCAGCTTGTCGATCTGGGCCTTCAGCGCCTCGTCGTAGCCCGGGTAATGATAACCCAGGGCCTGTACCGCGATGCCTGCCGCGAAATCCAGATATTTTTTGCCGTCGGTGTCGTAGAGATAGACGCCGTCGCCGTGATCCAGTACCACCTGATACCGGTTGTAGGTGTGAAGCACGCTCTCTTCCGCCTCTTTGATAATCGCCTCTTTATTTTCCATCATAATAATTTTCCTCTCCTTCGCCCAGGATGGCAGTACCGATTCCCTTGTTGGTAAAGATCTCCAGAAGCAGGCAATGGGCAATTCGTCCGTCCAGGATATGCACTCTGGATACGCCGTTTTCGATGGCATCAATGCAATTGTTGAGCTTCGGAAGCATACCGCCGCCGATGTTTCCATTTTCGATAAGCTCTCTTGCCTCTTTTACATGAAGCTCGGAAATCAGGGTAGCCGGATCCTCCGGATCTCTGCGGACGCCCTCGATATCAGTCAGGAATGCCAGCTTCTCCGCATGGACTGCCCGGGCAATGGCGCAGGCCGCGTCGTCGGCGTTAATATTGTAGGTGTTGAAGTCCTTGTCCATTCCCACCGGGCATACGATAGGCAGGAAATCCTTCTCCAGCAGGTCGTAGAGAATCTGGGGATCCACGTCCGTCACCTCGCCCACGAAACCGATGTCCTCGCCCTTGGAATACTTCTTCTCCACCTTCAGGAGACCGCCGTCCTTGCCGCTTAGACTGACTGCTTTCACACCCAGCTCTTCCACTAGCTGAACCAGGCTTTTTCCAACTTTTCCCAGCACCATTTCCGCGATTTCCATGGTCTCTTTGTCAGTCACACGCAGGCCGTTGATGAATTTGGGCTCCATGCCGACCTTTCCTACCCAGCGGCTGATCTCCTTGCCGCCGCCGTGTACGATGATGGGTTTGAAGCCGACCAGCTTCAGAAGGGTCACGTCCTGGATAACGCTCCGCTTCAGCTCCTCGTCCACCATGGCGCTTCCGCCGTATTTGACCACGATGATTTTCCGGTTAAAACGCTGGATGTAGGGAAGGGCCTCAATGAGGACCTTGGCCTTCTCCAGGTAGGTGTTCATTTCTTCTTCTCTGCTCATAATCTTTACTCCTCTGTATCTTAAGAACGATAATCCGCGTTGATTTTCACATAATCATAGGTCAGGTCACAACCCCATGCGGTGGCGGTGGCGTCGCCCATCTTCACGTCCGCAATGGCCGTTACCTCCGGCTCGGAAAGGATCCTGGTAGCTTCTTCCTCGCTGTAATTCACTGCCACGCCATTTTCAATGATCTGGATCTTACCGGCTGCGCTCTCGAAGAACAGATCCACCTTCTCCGGGTCGAACTGGGCTCCTGAATAGCCCATGGCGCACAGGATACGGCCCCAGTTGGCGTCGTGACCGTAAATGGCTGCCTTCACCAGACTGGATGTAACCACGGATTTGCTCAAAATCACAGCCTGCTCCTTGCTCTCGGCTCCCACGATTTTCACCTCGAAGAGTGCTGTCGCACCCTCGCCGTCGCCTGCCATTTTCTTTGCAAGCCAGGTGTTGACGGTGTTCAGCGCCTTGGCAAATGCTTTGTAATCATCATTTTCTTCTGTGATCTCCGGGTTCTCCGCCATGCCGTTGGCCAGCACCAGCAGGGTGTCGTTGGTGGAAGTATCGCCGTCCACGGAAATCATATTGAAGGTGTCTTTTACATCATTGCTTACGCATTTCTGCAGCATCTCTTTGGAAATATTCGCGTCGGTGGTCACGAAGGCCAGCATGGTACACATATTCGGATGAATCATGCCGGAGCCCTTGCACATACCGCCCACTGTGACGGTTTTTCCGCCCAGCTCCACCTGGACCGCGATTTCCTTATTGACCGTATCGGTGGTCATAATCGCCTTGGAGGCTGCGGTTCCGTGCTCCGGGGTGCTGCCCTTGGCTTCCTTTAAAAGGCTGATGCCCTTTTTCAGGCGATCCATGGGAAGCTGCATGCCGATGACGCCGGTGGATGCCACCAGAACGGCATTTTCCGGAACGCCGAGAACTTTGGCTGCCTCCTCTGCGGTCTCTTTACAGTAGCCCATGCCCTCCTCGCCGGTGCAGGCGTTGGCGATGCCGGAGTTTACGATGACTGCCTGGGCATAGGGGGATTCCTTTACGATTTTCTGATCCCATTTCACCGGGGCTGCCTTTACGATATTCGTGGTAAATGTACCTGCCGCGTGACAGGGCTTTTCGCTGTATACCAGGGCCATGTCGGTCCGTCCCTGGTATTTGATGGCTGCCGCCGCTGCCGCTGCCTCAAAGCCCTTTGCCGCGGTGACGCCGCCCTTGATTTCTGTGATGGTCATATTGCCGTCCTCCTCTTTATTCGTTAAATGCTTCGATATTTTCTTTATTTAAGACAAAATCATAGTAGTTCAGATCGAGCCTTTGTGTCCAGCCGATGCGGTTCCAGAAAGCGTTGCCGATGTCGTTCTGGGTAAAAGCGATCAGGGATACCTTGCTGATCTGCTCCTCCTTCAGGGCGTTCATGGCAAATACTACCATGGCCTTGCCGATGCCCCGCATCCGGTAATCCCGGTGGACACACACATGATAGAGACAGCCCCGACGTCCGTCGTGGCCGCAGAGAATGCTGCCTACCACCTTGCCGTCTTCGATGGCCACCACGCTGGTGGTGGGGTTCCGTTTTAAAAACCGCTCCACGCCCACCCGGGAGTCGTCAATACTCCGGATGGCGAAGCCCTTGATGGTCATCCAGAGGGCGTAGACGCCGTCGTAATCGTCGATGGTCATTGTTCGGATAGTCATATTTCTGTACCTCGCCAAGTATTAAGGAAACACCATGGTCACTAAACTCATACTGCGCCTACGGCTTGCATTCGTTAAGTGTCCAGGTGGACGTTCGCACTAGGCTCGAAAATACCTCGCCAAGTGCTCACAGTCACGGGAACATGGGGACGAGCTCTAATCCTTCGCTCTCCTTCAGTCCGAACATCAGGTTCATATTCTGGACGGCCTGGCCGGCTGCGCCCTTCACCAGGTTGTCCATGGCTCCCATCATAATCACGCGCTTCGTTCTCGGGTCGATCTTAAAGTTCACGTCCACATAGTTGCTGCCCTCCACCCATTTGGTCTGGGGGCAAACGTCCTTTTCCAGAACGCGGACGAATTTCTCATTCGCATAATACTTATCGTAAGCGGCCTTTACTTCCTCATAAGAGACCTCTTTCTTCAGGGAAGCATAGGCGGTAATCAGAATACCCCGGTTCATGGGTACCAGATGCGGGGTAAAATTGATCAGCACCGGCTCGCCCGCCGCGTAGGACAGCTGCTCCTCAATCTCCGGGGTATGGCGGTGATTTGCCACGCCGTAGGCCTTGATGTTTTCATTGACCTCACAGTACAGATTGTCCACCTTCGCGCCGCGGCCTGCACCGGAGGTGCCGGACTTGGCGTCAATGATAATCGTGCCCGGGTCAATCAGCCCTTCCTTTAATAAGGGATAAATAGAAAGAGTGCTGCAGGTGGGATAGCAGCCCGGGTTGGCTACCAGTCTCGCCTTCTTCACTGCTTTCCGGTTGATCTCACAGAGTCCGTAGACCGCCTCCGGGATAAACTGGGGCGTCGGATGCTGGATCTTATACCACTCCTCGTAGGTGGCCACGTCCTTAATACGGAAATCGGCGCTTAAGTCCACGATTTTTACCTTGGACAGAATCTCCTCATTTACCAGAGACGCGCAGAGGCCCTGGGGCGTCGCTGTGAAAATCACGTCCACCTCATCTGCCAGTGCTTCCATATTATCATCCATGCATTTGTCGTCTACGATCTGAAACATGTTCTGGTAGACTTCCGCGTATTTCTTATCTATGTAGCTTCGGGAACCGTACCATTTAATCTCCACATCCTTATGTCCTGTGAGAATGCGGACCAGCTCGCCGCCCGCGTATCCGGTTGCTCCGATAATTCCTGCCTTTATCATTTCTATTTTCCTCTCTTTTTGTGGATATTTGTTCCTATTTTAGATCTGTTTGGCCAGTATTTCAAGCACTTTTCCGCTTGTATGCATTTTTATACACTTGCTTTGCATATATTATCACTTTTATGCATATTATTCAAGTACTATTTTATTTTTATTCATATTTCTGTGGAACTTTTTCTGAACTTCCGCTTGCATATTATATGGAAATGATGTATATTAGTTTTCAGTGAACAGAAACGGTATGCATAATCATTCATACCGTATAGAAATCATAAAACACTCAGGAGGATATTTGAATATGAAAGACAAAGTAGTACTTGCCTATTCCGGCGGACTGGACACCACTGCTATTATTCCGTGGCTGAAGGAGCATTTTGATTACGATGTAGTATGCTGCTGTATCGACTGCGGCCAGGGAAATGAGCTGGACGGACTGGACGAGCGCGCGAAGCTGTCCGGCGCTTCCAAGCTGTACATCGAGGATCTGGTAGACGATTTCGCTGAAAATTATATCATGCCCTGCGTAAAGGCAGACGCTGTATACGAGAACAAGTATCTGCTGGGTACTTCCATGGCGCGTCCGGCCATCGCAAAGAAGCTGGTAGAAATCGCCCGTAAAGAGAACGCTGTCGCTATCTGCCACGGCGCTACCGGTAAGGGCAATGACCAGATTCGTTTCGAGCTGGGTATCAAGGCTCTGGCTCCGGATCTGAAGATCATCGCTCCCTGGAGAATGACCGATATCTGGACCATGCAGTCCCGTGAGGATGAGATCGCGTACTGCGAGAAGCACGGCATCCATCTTCCCTTCTCTACCGATTCCAGCTACAGCCGTGACCGGAACCTGTGGCACATCAGCCATGAGGGACTGGAGCTCGAGGATCCGGCCAACGAGCCGAACTACGAACACCTGCTGGTTCTGGGCACCACCCCGGAGAAGGCTCCGGACGAACCGGAATATGTAACCATGACCTTTGAAAAGGGCGTTCCTACTTCCGTAAACGGCAAGCAGATGAAGGTGGCTGACGTCATCCGTACTCTGAACGCTCTGGGCGGAAAGCACGGCATCGGTATCGTGGATATCGTAGAAAACCGTGTGGTAGGTATGAAGTCCCGTGGCGTATATGAGACCCCGGGCGGAACCATCCTGATGGAGGCTCACCGTCAGCTTGAGGAGCTGGTTCTGGACCGCGCTACCATGGAGACCAAGAAGGATATGGCCAACAAGTTCTCCCAGATTGTATATGAAGGAAAATGGTTTACCCCGCTGCGTGAAGCTATCCAGGCTTTCATGGAGGTAACCCAGGAGTATGTAACCGGCGAAGTGAAGTTCAAGCTCTACAAGGGCAACATCATCAAGGCCGGCACCACTTCTCCCTACTCTCTGTACAATGAGTCCCTGGCGTCCTTCACCACCGGCGACATGTACGACCACCACGACGCAGACGGATTCATCACCCTCTTTGGCCTTCCGCTGAAGGTTCGGGCTATGAAGCTGGCTGAGGTGGAGAAGAACAAGAACAATAACTAATTTCCATAAGAATAACAGAAAGAAAGAGCCCCGCGTCGATGACGCGGGAGCCCTTTCCTTCTGTTATCCTTTTTATTTTTTTACCGTCTCATTCCTTTTTCCACGTCCATACCTCACTACTGCCACAGAGCTTCCAGACATCTGTGCCCAGGTTATCGGTTACTTCTGTGAAGATGGCCTTTGCCTGTTCTTCTGTTTCTGCCGGATAGACCAGAAGGGCGTTTATTTCGGATCTTGGAAAACCTGCAAGAAAATAGTCCAAATCTATTTCTGTGATCACAAAGCCGGCCGGATTCTGATTGATCAAATAGGTGTCGTCATCTTCAAAAGAGCCGCCCAGATTCGCTATCGTTTCTCCGTCAATGAGGATATTGCCGGTCATATTGTCCTGATTTTTTCGGAATTTCGGAAAACGGTACTGATATTTCCAGACCTGACAGGAGACCTCCACCGGTATACCGCTCTCCGACTGTTCTCCTATAAACAGCCAGCCTGTCCCTGTCGATTCTTTTTCAGTTTTTATCGGATAATAATAAGATTTTACAAGATACTCTGCGGCGACCAAGATGCCGAAAATGATAAGTGCCGCTATGATTTTTCGAACAATATGCCTTCCTTTCATCAAACATCTCCTCACTGTCTTTCTGATAATTTGTAATTTCATTATATTTCCTTTTTTTGGTATTGCAACTGATTTGTTCCTTCCTAGATTTCGGCTTTCGCACAAAATCCTGAATTCTCTCCTTTTATGGGTATACCCTTTTATTTTTTCCACTATTTTTCCACTATTTTTCCACTATTTTTACACTAATTTTCACTATTTTTACAGTATTCTTTACTGTCTCCCAATCCGGTTCAGTACTAGCTGCGCGCACAGGCCGGTGAAGGCTCCGGCGATGCAGCCGGCGGTCATGAGGAAGGGGAGGTAGAAGATCATGCCTTTTCCGGCTATTAACACGGCTACCAGCATCTGGCCGATGTTGTGGAGGACGGCGCCCAGGACGCTGGCCAGCCAGATGGCGCGGCCGCTGACCATGTGGCGGAGAAGCAGCATGCCAAGCAGGCAAAGCAGGCTTCCGGCCAGACTGTAGAGGAAGGTCATCATGCTTCCGCCAAAGAGGGAGCCTAAGAAAATGCGGACAAGTACCACCATCAGCACCTCGCCGGGGCGGTAGCGGTAGACTGCGTAGACCGTCACGATATTGGCCAGCCCCAGCTTCGCGCCCGGAATCGGTATGGGATTCGGAATCTGGAGCTCCACCACATATAAAATCAGAGCTGCCGCTGTCAGCAGCGCCAGCTCAGTGAGTTTTCCGGTTGTCATTCTTTTTTCTGATGGATGCTCCTTCATGACGGCCCTTTCTTTTTTAACTACTAAAATATTCTTACCTACCTAAAGATTATATTATATCTTCATCTGGCATTACGAAATATTTCCATTTTTAATTCGACACCGCATCCAATCCGGACGCGCCCTCTCCGTCCGCATACTGAATGCTCAGCCGATTCGGCAGGCACACGATGGGAGCGTCCTCCAGCCAGTCCATGTGGACGCAGATCTGGTCGGGGCAGTCCGCCGCTTTCACGCGAATCTGGTGTTCCCGGATTTCGATTTCATTGGTTCTGCCTCCGTAGGTCACGGTAAAGGTCTGATCCTCCGCCTGAGCCAAGTCCAGTGTATACAGGATTTTCCCATCCTGCAGAATCTCCACCTGTCTGCCGTGGCTCCGGGTCAGATTCCAGATCATGCCGCCGATTCCCCCCAGGAAGATCAAAGCGCAGAGCGCCGCCACGATGTAAACTGCTTTTCGATTCTGTCCCGTCTTCGTTCCTTCTTCCATTCGAACCTGTTATCCTGTTACTATTCACTCCGTTCACTATAACACGCTGTGCTAAAATAGCGCCTGTGAACAATAACTTTGATCCTTTCCTGTACTTCTTTTCTTCATTTTTCTGTCACACAGCTCCCTACCGCTTCACGATCTCCAGCCTCTGCGCCGCGTTCCTCATCTCTATCTTATCACGCAGCCCTTCCGTTGCATAGACCTTTCCGGAAGTATCCACCAGAACCAGCTCAAAGCTGTTCCCTTCGTCATTTCCATGGATCCGCCAGTACTCTGCCGCATCTGCCTCGCCCATGATATAAAGAGAAGTAGACAGGGCGTCCGCCAGCATTCCTTTTTCCGATACGACGGTCACGGAAAGCAGGCCGGAATCTGCCGGATAGCCGGTGCGGGGATCCAGGATGTGGATATAGGTCTCCCCGTTCTCCTCAAAATACCGCTCATAGCCACCGGAGGTAATCACCGCCCGGTTCTCCACCTCCAGCGCCAACAGCACATCCTCTGTCCCGCTTGCAATGTCAGAGGCGGCGGCAATCTCCGGATTCCGAATTCCGATTTTCCAGTCTGTCCCGTCCGGTTTCGTCCCCAGGGTCTCGATATTGCCGCCCAGGGACACCATACCCGAAGTCACGCCGTACTCCCGGTAAAGCTCCATGACCCGGTCAGATGCATATCCCTTGGCGATGCCGCCCAGATCCACCTGCTGTCCTGATCCCAATGTCACCTGCGCGCCCTCTATCTGAATCTGCGCAGCGTCCACCAGCGAAAGTGTGTTGGAAATTTCTTCCTGTGTCGGCACCCGATAGTCCCCGGTAGGGAATCCCCAGAGCTGCATCAGCGGGTAGACCGTCACGTCAAAAAGGCCGCCCGTGGACTGCCGGATGCTTTCCGCTTCTTCCAGTAATTTCAAAGTATCCTCAGATATCAGAAAAGATCCCGCAGCATTCAGCTGCGAGATCTCACTGGATTCATTTCCTGTGGAAAGCAAAGCATCCAGCCGCTCGATCTCCTTCATGGCCGCATCCACAGCCTCTTCTGCCTTCGGCCCATATGCGGTAAAGCTCATCACCGTATCCATGGCAAAAAGCTGCTTCGTACAGGACGCGTCCCTGTCTCCTTTCCGGTACTGCCAGATACAGCCCACCGTAATCATCAGAACCAGTGCTCCCAGAATGACTGACATGCTTCGCTTCATTTTTTATAACCTCAGATATGTATGATTTATACCATTTCGATAACCTTCATCGGACACTTCTCCGCGCACTTACCACAGCCTACACACTTGGTATAATCCACGTGGGCCAGATTGCCGTCCACGGTAATCGCTTCGTGCTCGCACTGCTTTGCACAGATACCGCAGCCCAGGCAGCCTGCGGTGCAGGCCTTCTTCACAGCCGGTCCACGGTCGCGGCTTGCGCAGCGCACCGCTATCTTCTTGTCCGCCGGTACCAGCTCAATGAGTCCCTTGGGACAGGCCTTGGCGCATTTACCGCAGCCGGCGCACTTGCTTTCGTCTACGATGGCTACGCCGTTTTCTACACGGAGCGCGCCGAACTTACAGGCTTCCACACAGGAGCCGAAGCCCAGACAACCGTAATCACATTTCCAGACTGAGATACCGGAAAGTACCGCTGCCCGGCAATCATGAATACCCACATAATTGCACCGGACAGAGGTCTTATCACAGCTGCCTGCGCAGTGTACATAGGCCACCTTTTTCTCTGCGGCTTCCGCCTGCACGCCCATGATATCGCCGATTTTCTTTACTGCTTCCGCATTGCACACCGGACAGGCATTGACCGGAGCCTTGCCCTCCACGATGGCTGCCGCTACCGCGTCGCAGCCTGCATAACCGCAGGCACCGCAGTTATTTCCCGGAAGACTTTCTCTTACAAGGCCAACGCGCTCGTCGGTCTCCACTGCGAACTTCTTGCTGACTGCCACCAGAGCTACGCCGATCAGAAGTCCGATTACGCCTACTACCAATGTCGCTATAATAACTTCCTGCATATTCTCCTCCTTATGACAGCGCCAGACCGCCAAATCCCATGAACGCAATCGCCATCAGCGCCGCGCAAATCAGCACGATGGGCGCGCCCTTTAAGGGAGCCGGCAAAGCCTCCTCATCAATACGGCTTCGGATACCTGCCAAAAGAACAATGGCAATGGTATAGCCGACTGCGGTACCGAATCCGGCCAGTACACTTTCCACAAAATTATACTCATTCTGTACGTTGGTCAGGGCCACGCCCAGAACCGCACAGTTGGTGGTAATCAGCGGCAGATAGATTCCCAGCGCCTTGTAAAGGGGCGGGGAGGTCTTCTTGGTAAACATCTCTACCATCTGTACCAGAGCCGCGATAACCAGAATAAAGACAATGGTTTTCAGATAATCCAGATTCAGCGGCGTCAGTACAAAGGTGTACAGAAGATTCGCCACTGCGGAAGCTACCGTGATGACAAAGATAACCGCTGCGCCCAGACTGAAAGACGTCTTGATATATCTGGATACGCCCAGGAAGGAACAGATTCCCAGGAACTGGCTTAATACCACGTTATTCACCAGCGCCGTTGTAATGATAATCAGAAGTAACGATTTCATTTATTTCTGCGCCTCCTTTCCTTCTTCCTTCGCATGGGCACAGGTCGCGCAGCATCCGTCGCAGCCCTGCACCATGGCGTTTGCACGATTCTTGATCTTCAGGGAATTCATAATAATAACCAGAACCGCCAGTACCAGGAACGCGCCCGGAGCCTTGATGAAAATAGCAATAGGCTTATAAGCGGACGGCATCACCTGCATGCCGAATACGGTACCTGCACCCAGAAGCTCACGGATAAGTCCGATGACAGAAAGGGAAATTGTAAATCCGAGACCCATGCCAAGTCCGTCCATGGCGGACAGAAGAGGCGGATTTTTGGAGGCATAAGCCTCCGCACGGCCCAGAATGATACAGTTTACTACGATCAGGGGAATGTAGATTCCCAGCGCGTCATAGATGTCAGGCACATAAGCCTCCATCAGAAGCTCCACTACGGTAACCAGTGAAGCTACGATGACGATATAAGCCGGCAGACGTACCGCATCCGGTATCACCTTCCGAAGCGCGGAGATGACCAGATTGGACATCACCAGTACCACCAGCGTGGATACGCCCATTCCGAATCCGTTCATACAGGAGGTGGTAACCGCCAGTGTGGGGCACATGCCGAGCATCAGAACCAGAGTGGGATTTTCTTTTATTACACCATTATAGATGCGTTCTGTACAAGGTTTCATCGCTTAATTTCCTCCCTGTATATCATTTTCAAAGAAGTCTACCGCAGCATTCACCGCATTGACTACGGCACTGGAGGAAATGGTTGCGCCGGATACGCCGTTGATCTCGCCGGGCGCGCTTGCTCCGCCGGACTTGAACAGCGTGAATTTATCCGTCTTCACACCGTCAAACTGGCTCTTGAAAGCATCCTCTCCTACCAGAGATCCCAGACCTGCGGTCTCATTCAGAACCGTGAAGGAAATACCGGTTACGGTTCCGTCTGAAGCGATGCCTACAGACATCGTAATATTGCCGTCCATACCGTCGCCGCTGGCAGCGCTGATGACATAGCCTGCCACATTGCCGGAAGCGTCTTTTCCTACGATTACTTCATTGATATAAGCCTTACCGAAATCAGTTCCGTATACTTCACCGTTCAGAGCATCCACCTTAGCAGTAATTGCATCGTCATAAGCGAACTCTACTGCGTCCGGGCAGACCTCCTGATAAGAAGCTGCCTTTTCCGCCAGCTTTTGCTCGGCGATCCTGCCCTCGGTCAGCTTGTATACACCGCTTAAAGCCACGCCCGCAATCAGGGTAATGACGCAGAGCGCAATGGCTGCGGCCGGAATCTTCTTTCCGCCCTCTTTCTTCTTCCGGTAACCGAATGGCGTCGGAATGGAAATCTCGTCAATGAGCGGAACAAACATATTGCAGATGATGATGGCATAGCTTACAGAATCCGCGGAACTTCCGAATACACGGAATAACGCCGCCAGAATACCGAGCACCACGCCGTAGAGCAGCTGTCCGCCGGACCCCAGAGGGCAGGTAACCGGGTCGGTCGCCATGAAGAAGGCTCCCATCACAATACCGCCGCCAGCCAGCTGCATAAGCAGGTACTGCACATCAAAGCCGTGACCGCCGAACAGAGCAATAAATGCGGTAAAGGATACCAGCACAGACACCGGAATCTCCCAGGTAATGCCGCCTACGATCAGCAGATAAATTCCGCCAAGCAGGAGTCCTGCTGTGGAACAGCCGATAACGCCGTTATTAGCTCCCAGGAAGGTCTGTACCAGGCTCACCGCATTGCCTGACACCAGATCTGCCAGCGGTGTGGCGCTGCTGACGCCGTCTACCGTATAGGTGGACATGACGCCTGCAAAGGAAATCAGCAGAAAGCAACGTCCAGACAGGGCCGGGTTCATAAAATTATGGCCCAGACCGCCGAAGCAGCATTTGGTAAACAGAATCGCAAATACGCTTCCGAGAACCGGTATGTAAAGGGGAACGCCGTTCGGAAGGCAGAGCGCCAGGAGAAGTCCTGTGACAATGGCACTGCAGTCCGTGATCGTATTCTCTCTTCCGGTTGCCTTATCAAATAAAAACTCCGTCAGAACCGCCGCAGCAATAGACGTAAGAATCGTCACAAGCGCGGAAATTCCAAAATGGTATACGCCCATGACCGTCGCCGGAAGAAGGGCCAGAATCACGTCGCACATGACATGTCTGGTCGTAAGCTTACTCCGCACATGGGGGCTGGAGGATACATTCATCAGTTTACTCATTTCTTTGCACCTCCCTGCTGCGCCTGCGCGGCTCTCTTCTTCGCCATAATCTCAGCCTTGGTCTGCTTGAAGGTCTGCATCAGGGGCCGCTTGGCCGGACAGACATAGGTACAGGAACCACAGGCGATACACTCCAGGCCATACAGCTTCTTCTCGTAGCGGACAAAGCGTCTTCTCTTGGCCGCGTCCATCATCTCCTGGGGAGACAGGCCCAAGGGACAGACTCTCATACAGCGGCCACAGCGCAGACACGCCGTCTCCTGCTGCTCTGCCAGCGCCACCGGATCCTCACCCAGCACGGTCAGCGCGTTATTGTTCTTGCAAATCGGCACATTCAAATCAGCCAGCGCAATACCCATCATCGGACCGCCGCTTAAAAGCTTCTGCGCTTCCTTTCCATCCCGGATGCCGCCTGCGGCCTCCAGGACCTCTGCCATGTTGGTTCCGATTTTCACAATCAGGTTACAGGGCTCCTTGACCGCATCGCCGGATACGGTAAAGCCACGCTCCATCAATGGTGTAGACTTGCATACAGCCTGATAAATGGCGTACATGGTCGCCACATTGTCTACCACGCAGCCCGCGTCCGCCGGGAGCATGCCAAGCTTCAGATCAATACCTGCGATGACCTGGATAATAGAACGTTCGCCGCCCTGGGGGTACTTGCATTTCGCCGCGTGAACCTTTAGCTTCTCATCGCCTGCGCAGGCCTTTTCCATGGCTGCGATGGCTTCCGGTTTATTATCCTCTATCAGGAAGACACCCTCTGCCGCCGGGAACAGCTTCAGAAGAATCCGCATACCTTCTGCCAGCTCCATGCTCCTTGTGCGCATGAGCTGATCATCGCAGGTAATATAAGGCTCACACTCCGCGCCATTCGCAATGACATAACGAATCTCATCCGCGTTCTTCGGGGCGAGCTTCACATGAACCGGGAATCCGGCTCCTCCCATTCCCACGATACCTGCTTTCTGTATACTTCCGAGAATTTCTTCTTTGCCAAGTGTCTTGTAATCGCGCTCAGCGCCGATGCCTTCTGCCAATGTGTACTGTCCGTCATTCTCGATCACTACGGACATTACCTTCGCACCGGATGCTGTTCTTCTGTTCTCAACAGCCTTTACCGTTCCGGAACAGGAGCTGACGATGTTCGCCGATACGAAGCCGTCCGCTTCGCCGAGCAGCTGGCCTGCCAGCACCATGTCGCCCTTCTTTACCACAGGCTTCGCCGGTTTTCCGATATGCTGACTCATAGGAAATACCAGTTCGCCCTGGGGAAGATAGGTACGGTAAGACGCGTCCTTGGCGTAGCGCTTTCCGTCGTCCGGATGCACGCCGCCCTTAAATGTCTTCTTGAACATATGCTTTTTCCTTCCTTCATGCTTTTGTAGCATTTGTCTCGTATTTACTTTATCACACTTGGATTTGATATACAACTTTAGATAAAAAATAGACAATCTCCGAACAATTTCGAAAATTTTTTGACAATATTGTTAAATTTGTGTCGATAGACTTGTATTTGCGATCACTTTATTCTATCGCAGAATTGAACTGTATTCCAGTATTTTTTTCAATACAATCCGGATTTTTCAGACAAAAAACAGGATTTTCGTCCTCCGCGCACTCCAGATTTCGGAAATCCTGTTTGTATACAATTTATCTTTCTTCCAGTTTATTACAGCTCATTCCAGCTCAAATTGACCGGTATATAGCTGATAATAGCGCCCTTTCTCCGCAAGCAGCGCCCCGTGATCGCCCCGCTCGATAATCTCGCCCTTTTCCAGCACCATGATGGCCTTGGAATTGCGGACCGTGGAGAGCCGATGGGCGATGACAAATACGGTCCGGCCCTCCATGATGGCGTCCATGCCCTTCTCGATGAGCCGCTCCGTCCGCGTGTCGATGGAGCTGGTGGCCTCGTCCAGAATCAGCACCGGAGGCTTCGCGATAGCAGCCCGGGCAATGGCGATAAGCTGCCGCTGACCCTGGGACAGATTGCTGCCGTCGCTGTAGAGCATAGTGTCGTAGCCGTCC
>USDU01000015.1 GCA_900553635.1 uncultured Lachnospiraceae bacterium
CGCCATAACCGCTCCATCGTGAGCCAGCGGGAGATCCACGTGGACACGGAAAACTACGTGACAGCTCTCCGTGCGGCGCTCCGCCAGAGCCCCGACGTCATCCTTCTCGGGGAAATGCGTGATTACGAGACCATCAACGTGGCTATGACAGCCGCCGAAACCGGTCATCTGCTGCTGTCCACTCTTCACACGATCGGCGCCGCCAATACCATTGACCGCATCATCGACGTCTTCCCGCCCAGCCAGCAGCGGCAGATCGCGATTCAGCTTTCCACCGTTCTGAACGCTGTCGTATCGCAGCAGCTGCTGCCCACCGTGGATGGAGGGATGGTTCCCGCTTTTGAGATTATGACGGTAACTCCGGCGATTCGAAATATGATCCGTGATAATAAAGTGCCACAGATCGACGGACTGCTGTATTCGTCGAACCGGGAAGATATGGTATCGATGGACGCCAGCATTCTGGCACTCTGTCAGAAGGGCGTGATTTCAAAGGATACGGCGCTGATTTACGCGACGAATCCGGAGCTGCTAAAGAAGAAGCTGGTTTAGTCTGTCAGCTTCTTTATGGATTCCGTGGATATCTCAGAAACTTCCGCCATGTCTTCCCACCGCGCATAATCCTCCGTCATGCCACTCGCAAGCTCCCACTTAATCTTGTCCTTGATATCCATGAGGCACTGCAGAAGCAACGGATTGAACGCGCCGCATTCTCCGTTCAGGATCATCCGGAGCGCCTGCTCATGGGAGTAAGCTTTTTTGTATACACGCTCGCTGACCAGGGCGTCATACACATCCGCCAGCGCCACCACCTGGACGGATATGGGGATCTGATCGCCCTTCAGGCCGTCCGGATAGCCACGGCCATCATAGCGCTCGTGGTGCCAGCGACAGATATCACGGGCAATCTGAACCAACGGCTCATCCTGGTAAAGCTCCATTTTCTCCAGTATGGAAGCTCCGATCAACGTATGGGTCTTCATGATTTCAAATTCTTCATCCGTCAATCTGCCCGGTTTGTTCAGAATGGATTCCGCGATACCGATTTTACCGATATCGTGCAGAGAGGAAGCCGTTACAATCATCTGCTGCTCCGACCAGGTCATATGGTAATCGTTGCTGCGCTTCATCAACTGCTCCAGTAACAGCTCCGTCAGAATATTGATGTGCATCACGTGCGGGCCGCTCTCGCCGTTTCGGAACTCCACGATCTGGCTCAAAATCGTGATCATAATACGGTTGCTATGCTCTTTCTCGTAAATCTGGCGGGTAATCAGGCTCAGGAGATGGCGCTGCTTGGCATAGAGCTTGATGGTGTTGAACACGCGCTGGTATACAACCTTCGCGTCGAAGGGACGTCCGATATAGTCAGTAACTCCGAATTCGTAGGCCTTCTGAATGAACTTGGCGGAATCTTCACTGGAAATCATGATAACCGGAATATCCTCAATCCACTGCTTTTTATTCATAACGGCAAGAACTTCAAAGCCGTCCATCTTCGGCATCACCAAATCCAGGAGAATCAGGGAAATGGCAGTACCCTTCTGTTCCAGGATTTCGATACACTGCTCACCGTCTTCCGCATTCAGGATACGGTAGTCCTTCTGCAGAATCTCAGTCAAAATAGCGCGGTTCATCTCCGAGTCGTCAACGATCAGAATCTGCTGGCGCAGATCTTCGCTTTCTTCCTCCGGCGCTTTTTTTGGATTATCCTTGACATCCCACTCGGTAACAACCATATTTTTCCGCTTCTTGGCGCGGTACATGAGCTTGTCCGCCCGGGACACGGCTTCCTTGATATCGCCGCTATTGAACATGACGCCGCCGATGCTGACAGACATCTGTAAGCGGTTATAGCCTGCTATGGTGGCTTCGTAGATGCGCTCCTGAATTATTTTCAGCTTGGCCGCAAAAATATCGGACTGGATATCCGGCAGGATCAGCAGAAATTCATCTCCGCCATAGCGGATCAGCATGTCGGACTTTCGGACATAACGCCGGATGATATCAGCGGCAGTCTCCAGTGCCAGGTCACCCGCATGGTGACCGTAGGTGTCGTTGTAGATCTTGAAATCGTCCAAATCGATAACTGCCACACCTGCAGGGCCTTTCATGTCTTTGACTTCATCCTCATAGAAACGGCGGTTATAAGCGCCGGTCAGGGCGTCCTTGTACAGCTTCTCGTTGTAGACAGTCAGATGGCTCAGCAGCTTCTCGTAGCCCTCAGAATCCAGCAGGGTTCTCTCATCCAGATCCTTAATCATTTCCATGACATAGGGTTCTCCATCTATCTCCACGTACCGGGAGAATACCTGATACATCTGATCGTCGATAAACTCTATCTTACTTTCCTCGCCCTGGCTGTCCAGCACATCTCTGGATATACAATTTTCACAGGGCTTGTCTTTCTTCCAGAATTCGTAGCACTGACAGGCCCTGGGGAGTCCCTCCGCCGGCTCGCGCTCCCTGTCCTTCAGAACACTTCCCTTTACCAATCTCACAAACGGGAATACCTCCCGCAGGCAGCCCATCTTGGCTTCTGCCTGTTCCATCGTCATCTTATCCTGTTCCCGCATTTATCTGCCTCCTGTCTGTATCTTTTTTATTATACACCGGAACCCCGGAAAAAGATACTCTTAAGACATATTTTGTAGTTATTTTGTAATTGAATTTTTCCTGTATCCGGAGTATGATGGAAAAAGGGAATGTACTTTACATAAGAATATACACAGGAGATTTGAATTATGACACTTGAACAGTTCTATGCCGCTGTGGGCGGCGACTATGAGCAGACACTTTCGAGACTTCCCAGCGAAGCACTGGTGAAGAAGTTTGTTCTGAAATATGTGGATGACGGCACCTGCAAAGAGCTGGCTGAAGCCATTTCGAACCGGGACTGGGCCACCGCGTTCCGCGCGGCGCACACGCTGAAGGGTATCGCGCTGAATCTGGGATTCGACGCCCTCTATACCGTCAGCTCCAAACTGACAGAGGCCCTGCGCGGAGACAAGCCGCTGACCGATATGAGTCTCTGGGCTGCGGTGGATGAGAAGCACAAGCAGATCGTGGACGCTATCTCACAGATTGACGCATAAATACATAGCGTAGTATAAGGGCTCTCGCTTGCGCGAGGGTTCTTTTTACTTAAACAGACGAGAGGAAGGACCGCGGGAATTTCTTCTAAGCGTGTGTCCGGCTTTTCACGGATTGGTGTCTGACTGGAGCGGACTTTTAAGTCCGAGCCAGACAGATACCTGTCCGTGAAACGTCCGAACACTCCAGAAGAAAATCCCGCGGTCCTTCCTCTCGTCGTCCGTTTTCTCTATTCTAATCGATCTGATCATTCTGAAACCGTGACAAATGCTCATAAGGCAAAATCTGTCTGCCGCGGAACAGCCCGCATCCATCATTGATGAGGCTGTTATTGGCCGCGCCAAACATGTTCACATCCACCTTGGACAGATCCAGCTGCTGAAGCAGCATGCCCCGCTCATAAGCCTCGTCAAACCAGACGCACTCGCCCTCGGGGATCTCGTGCCGGCGGGCGCGCTCCCGCTCCTGTCGCTTCTCGTAGGCCACATGATTGGCAATGCCGATCTCCGCGATATCATCCATCTCTTTCGTACGGATCTGTACCTCCATATAGCAGTTGGCGCTGCTGTCAAAGAAGGTGATATGCAGGGACTCATACTCCGACCGGTTCTTATTGGAGATGTAATCCCGGTAATAATCCTTGTTATTCTCATCCAGAAGCGGCGAATTGCTCCTTTTTACGCCGCCGGTCACCTGAGCCGTGAAACCGCGCTCTGTGAGGAAGCCGGGCAGCACATTCGCGATCTCATAGAGGCATTTCAGCTCTTCCTCCGCCTTATCCTTTCCCTGCTCCACATGACACTTCGGCATGGATATGACGATGCGGTAGGCGATCAGGTCACGGAACTTGACCAGACGCTTCCGCAGCTCCTCCACCGGCGGGTATTCGCCGTTTGCCATATAGTACTTGTAGCTGTCCTTGACAATATAGCCGTTGAATTTTTCCTCGGCCCGGATCAGAGATTTGATGCGGCCCTTGAAGGTAAAGGCCAGCCAGGGGTACTGTCTGGCCATATACATATAAAACTCCCGGATTTTCTGGGACTGGGCGGTCAGGAATTCATTGTGCTCCAACAGATCGATAATGCTCTGCAGGAAATCACAGTGAATCATGTCGATCTCATTGCCGGTCAACGCAGCGTCACGCCCCAGATCCCGTTTGTATTTCTTCAGTATCCGCATCACCGTGTCGCCGGAATACAGATAGTCGTTTAATGTAATCATGTGTTTCTCCACTTTTCTGAAATTGTGTTTTTACGCAATCCAATCTGATATTATACTGGATTTCAGCCGCAAAGGCAAGCAGCAGGCTCTGTATTCCCTATAAATTCAGCATTTTTGACACATTTTCCGTAGCTTTTTCGGCAGATATTCACAAAGAATCCTGCAAAGCAGGATTCCATAGGAATTTCCTATTGCACAAAAAAACCGCGCAGTCTGCGAAAAACTGCGCGGTTTTTATTTCCCATATTTTTACTTTTACCGTTCTTCCCGGAAATACGGAACTCCAAGGCTGGCAGGCGGCTGATTTTCCCGCTTGCTTCGGACGCTGGTGACCACCAGTACCACCAGGGTTACCACATAGGGAATCATCTTGTAAAGCTCCTGATATTCCATATGATCCATGCCTGTTGGGATGTACAAATACAGGATGTACAGGCCACCGAACAGGAAGGATGCCAGGATGCTTAAGTTCGGTCTCCAGATGGTAAAGATCACCAGGGCGATGGCAAGCCAGCCTCTGTCGCCAAAGGCGTCGTTGGACCAGACGCCGCAGGCGTAGTCCATGACGTAGTAGAGTCCGCCGAGACCCGCAATCATACAGCCCACGCAGGTGGCGACGTATTTATATTTGGATACGTTGATACCCACGGCGTCCGCGGTATTCGGGTTTTCTCCCACCGCCCGCAGATGCAGGCCCTTCCGGGTATGATTCAGGAAATAGGACGCTGCCAGCGCGATGATAACTGCCAGGTAAGCCAGGAAGCCGTAGGATAAGAACAGCTTGCCAAACCATCCCATTTTCGATGCAAAGGGCAGGGATTTGCTGAAGTAACTGCTGGTGGCGCTTAAGGCAATGGAAGGCACGTCGGCGTCTACCAGTTTGATTAAGGAACCGCCGAAGAAGTTGCCGAAGCCCACGCCAAAGGTGGTCATGGCCAGACCGGTTACGTTCTGATTGGCCCGTAGGGTTACGGTCAGGAAGCAGTACAGTAGCCCCATCAGAAGAGACCCTAAGAGACAGCACAGCATGGGAATCAGAATGGCAAGCGCCGGATTCAGCTTCGCTGTGGAGCTCTCGTAAAGGAAGGAACCGATGACGCCGCTGATGGCGCCCACGTACATGACGCCTGGGATTCCCAGATTCAGGTTACCGGATTTCTGGGTAATGATTTCGCCGGTGCTTCCGTAGAGAAGGGGGACGCCCTGTACGACGGCTCTCGGAATAAACGCAAGTAAGAAATTCCACATGATTACTGTACCTCCTTTTCTGCTTTTTTACGGAACTGCAGTCTGTAGCTGATGAAGAATTCGCAGCCGATGATGAAGAACAGAATGATTCCGGTCAGGATATCGGCGTAGGAATGATTCAGGCCGAAGGCAGTGGAAATCTCGCCTGCGCCGCGGTCCATAAAGATAATCAGGAAGCTGGAGAATACCATGGTCAGCGGATTGAACTTGGACATCCAGGACACCAGAACGCCCGTAAAGCCCTGGCCGCCCGCGATGGTGGTGGTGATGGTATGATTGATACCGCCCACCAGCAGAAGGCCCACCAGGCCACATACAGCGCCCGAGAGAAGCATCGTACGGACGATGACCTTCTCCACCTTGATGCCAACGTATTTCGCAGTGTTCTCACTCTCACCCACGACAGAGATCTCGTAGCCCTGCTTGCTGTAATTCAGGTAGATGTACATAAGTAAGGTCACAACGATGGCAACGACGATGCTTAAGAGGTACTTGGAGCCGAAAATCTGGGGAAGCCACCCTGCATTGCTGTTCTGGTTGATAATACCGATCTTACCGGATCCCTTCGGAACCTCCCAGACGATGGTGTAGAAGGCTACAAGCTGAGTGGCGATGTAGTTCATCATCAGGGTGGACAGGGTCTCGTTGGTGTTCCATTTCGCCTTGAAAAAGGCCGGAACGAAGCCCCAGAACGCGCCTGCCGCAAGGCTCGCCAGCACCATGCAGAGTATCAGGGCCGCGTTCGGCATCTTGTCACCCAGGCAAATCATGCAGGCTCCGGCGGTCAGACCACCGATGAGCACCTGTCCCTCGCCGCCGATGTTCCAGAACTTCATCTTGAAGGCCGGAGTCAGGGCCAGAGCGATCAGAAGCAGAATGGAAAGATTCTGCAGGGTAATCCAGGTCTTCCGCTCGGTACCGAAAGCGCCCGTGAAGATGGACTTATATACCTCGATGGGGTCAATACCCGTGGTAATAGTGGTCAGGATGCCGCAGAGCACCAGGGCCAGAACGATGGCCACTGCCCGGATTCCTACTGCCTGGTACCAGGGAAGGGCGTCCCTTTTTACGATATGAAAAAATGGCTCTTTCTTATTCATGGCTCTCGTCCCCTCCTACTCTGGTCATCATCAGGCCGACCTCATTTTTATCGGTTTTCCGGGCGTCCACGATGCCGCTGACCTCGCCGCCGCAGAGCACCATGATCTTGTCGCAGAGCTCTACCATCACGTCCAGATCCTCGCCGACGAAAATGACGGCTACGCCCTTCTTTTTCTGTTCATTGAGCAAATCGTAAATGGTATAAGAGGAGTTGATATCCAGTCCCCTTACCGCGTAAGCAGTCAGAAGCACGGTGGGGGCGGAAGCAATCTCACGGCCTACCAGCACCTTCTGCACGTTACCGCCGGACAGACGGCGGACCGGGGTGGCGATACCCGGGGTCACGACCTCCAGCTCCTTCACTACAGACTCTGCCAGCTTCCTGGATGGTCTGCGGTTGGTGAAGGGGGTTCTGCCCTTTCGGAAGGAACGGAGCATCATATTATCCGCCAGGTCCATATTCGCCACCAGGCCCATGCCCAGACGATCCTCCGGCACGAAGGAGAGGGACACGCCCATTTCAGCGATTTTCAGGGGATCTTTGCCAAGCAGAGGCTCCTCGTGGCCGTCGTCCTCCACATACTCGATGGTTCCGGTCTCCACAGGCTGTAACCCTGCGATGGCCTCCAGAAGCTCCTTCTGCCCACAGCCGGAAATGCCTGCGATACCCAGAATCTCGCCGCTCTTTGCCGTAAAGGACACATTTTTTAACTTCTGAATACCATCCTCGCTGCGGACGGACAGATCCTTCACCACGATACGCGGCTTCGGATTCACCGGATCCGGGCGGGCAATATTCAGGGTCACCGCATGACCTACCATCATGTTGGTCATCTCGGTGACGGTCGTGTCTTTGGTCGCCATGCTGCCGATGTATCTGCCGTCCCGGAGGACTGCCACACGGTCAGACAGGGACTCTACTTCGTGCATCTTATGGGTGATGATGATAATGGCCTTGCCGTCGTCCCGCATTTTCCGGAGGACACGGAATAGCTTTTCGGTCTCCTGGGGCGTCAGCACGGCGGTGGGCTCGTCCAAAATCAGAATATCCGCGCCGCGGTACAATACCTTTACGATCTCCACGGTCTGCTTCTGGGATACCGACATATCATAAATCTTCTGCTTCGGGTCTACCTCGAAGCCATATTTCTCACAGATCGCCTCGATTTTCTTCGAAGCCTCTTTGATATTCAGCTTTCCCTCCAGACCCAGGATAATGTTCTCTGTGGCGGTAAGCACGTCGATCAGCTTGAAATGCTGATGCACCATGCCGATACCAAGATTCAGGGCGTCCTTCGGGGTCTTGATGACCTCTTCCTTTCCATTGATAAAGATCTGGCCCTCATCCGGATAATAGATACCGGCCAGCATATTCATCAACGTGGTTTTTCCGCTTCCGTTTTCGCCCAGAAGCGCCAGGATTTCGCCCTTGTAGATATCCAGATCTACCTTTTCATTGGCAACTACAGAGCCAAAGGTCTTTGTAACGTTTTTCATTGAAACTGCGGCTACTTTGGTTTCCATCTTTTGTTTCCTTCCCTTGTTTATGACGGATCCGCAAAACGGATCAAAAGGACGGCGCGGCATATTCGCTGCTGCGCCGCCCTGTGCTTTTTACTTAAGCGTAAGCGTTCAGGCTCGTATTAGAATGCGGTATCCAGAAGATCGATGCCGTCGATATTTACATTGAAGTACGGAGCAGAACGGTACTCAGACTCATGGAAGTATCCGTCGCTTACGACCTCATGATCCGGTGTATACTCTGCATCGGTATCTACATCTGCCTCGTAGCTGGTCAGCTCCTGGCCCTCTACGGTGAAGGTAGAAGTATCAAATACATGCAGGTCGCCGGACTCGATCTTAGCCTTTGCCTCGTCGATGGCTTCCTGTGTTCCCTCTGCGACTGCGCTTCCCAGAGCACTCAGCTCTACAGAACCGGTTGCCAGGGTTCCTGTCCAGTCAGCGTCGATGGCCTCTCCGTTTGCTACGCAGTTGATTGCGTACTCAAAGTACGGCTCCCAGTTTACTCTGGAGGATACCAGGAAGGTGTTCGGGCATGCGCTCTCGGTGCTTCCGTTATAAGATACGTTCGGTACGCCTGCGGTCTCGCATGCGGTCGGAGCTCCCATGGAGTCTGCATGCTGGCTGATCAGAACGCAGCCGTCCTGGATCAGCTTGTTTGCTCCCTCTTTCTCTGCTGTCTCATCGTACCAGGAACCTGTGAAGGTTACTTCCATGGTAGCAGTCGGGCATACGGAACGCGCGCCCAGGAAGAAGGATGTGTAACCGGAGATAACCTCTGCGTAGGTAAATGCTCCGACGTAACCGATCTTAGCCTGCTCTGCGGTAATATCGCCATTGTCAATCATCTCATTCAGCTTCATGCCTGCGGCGATACCTGCCAGGTAACGTCCGTCATAGATGGAAGCGAATGCGTTGTGGAAATTGTCCAGATTCTCTGTATGCGCCTTGGTTCCGGTTGCGTGGCTGAACTGTACCTCCGGATACTCCTTGGCTGCCTCGATCATGTAATCCTCATGTCCAAAGCTGTCTGCGAAGATGAAGTTGCAACCTGCGTCCGCCAGTTCGCATGCTGCCTCGTAGCACTCCTGACCCTCCGGAATATTGGTCTTGGTCATGTACTCGACGCCCAGCTTCTCGCAAGCCTCTTTTGCGGCGTTCATGAAGTTCAGGTCATATGTGGAATTCTCATCGTGCAGGAAGATAAAACCTACCTTGACATCTGCCAGGGAAGCCTCTCCCTCTGTTGTGGTGGACTCTGCGTCTGTCTTTGTATCCGCAGAAGCCTTGTCAGAAGATCCGCCGCAGCCTGCCAGCATGCCGACGGTCATAGCCAGTACAGTAATGAGACTAAGTACTCTCTTTTTCATAACGTTCCTCCTATGTGTTTTCCCATTATTTGGATGTTGAGTCTGTCGTTGTCAGTCAATTCTCAACATGTTAAAGTATAAGCGTCTGACTCGTACTTTGTCAATATATTTATTAATTCTTGTTAAATATTTTATTCACTTATAAGTTTATCTTATATGTTTAATGATGACGTCTTATAACAGTAGAATCCTGTTTTGTCAACCGTCTGTAACTTCGATCTCTTTAATCAAAAACTCATTGCCCCGGCGGAGATAGGTGTGTTCACTGCCGCAGTGGGGACAGGTCCTGCCGTGGGCCACGGTAGGATATTCCTGCCCGCAGTCCTCGCAGAAGGTGACGGCGTCGATCTGCTCGATCTTAAGCTCTGCTTCCTCCGTCACAGGCTCCTTTTTCCGGGCCCAGTTCCAGCAGTCGATGAGGTAATCGTGGATGATGCCGGTGACCTCGCCGATTTCCAGGGTGACGGCGGAGACTTTTTTTACATTATTTTCCTCCGCCACCTTTTTTACGTCGCGCACGACGTAGAATATCACTCCCAATTCGTGCATAGTATTAAGTTCCTTATTTTTATTCAAAATAGATTTTGTGTTGGAAACAGGTTCCTGTATTTCTATAGGAACCTGTTTCTATTCACTTTATTTTTCCTTATTTGTAACGATCTTCACCGCGCGCTTCAGCTGATAGGGCAGGATATGCTTGAACTTATCCTCCGCCTTCACCATCTTGGAGCACTCCGGATGATCCCGGCGCAGGGTAATGGCGTCAAATTCGCACTTGGTAGTGCAGACGCCGCAGCCGATACACTTATTCTCGTCCACGATGGTGGCGCCGCAACCAAGACATCTTGCCGTCTCCTTGCGCACCTGCTCCTCGGTCAGGGTCAGATGAGCGTCCTTAAAGGATTTGGACGGCACTGTCTCGTCCACGCCTTCGATCTGGCGGGAGGAATTATCGTAGCTCTCTACGGAGATATTGCTCTTATCCAGCTCGTTGAACTCCCAACGGTTCCGTCCGATGGTCATATGGCCGTTGTGGACGTAGCGGTGCAGGGATTCTGCCGCGTAGTGGCCTGCCGCGATGGCGTCGATGGCGAATTTCGGACCTGTATACACGTCTCCGCCCACGAAAATATCCGGCTGTCCGGTCTGATAGGTCAGCTTATCCGCCACGATGGCCGGACCGTTGAAGGTCACGTTCTCGCCCTCCAGCAGATTGCCCCAGACGCTTCTCTGGCCTACCGCGAAAATCACGCGGTCACAATCAATCCGGATGGTCTCATTTTCGTCATAGGTCGGCGGGAAGCGGCCCTCTGCGTTCTTGACAGAGGTACACTTCTTAAAGATGATACCGGTCACCCTGCCGTTCTCGGTCAGAACCTCCTTCGGTCCCCAGCCGTTCTGAATCTTTACGCCGTCTTCATTTGCCTCGCGTACTTCGTCATCCGCTGCAGGCATCTCTGCCTCAGACTCCAGACAAAGCATATGAACCTCGCCGGCTCCGCTTCTGGCGCTGACTCTGGCCGCGTCGATGGCTACGTTTCCGCCGCCTACGACCACGACTCTTCCGGTGTAAGAGGTCTTGCCGGTGTTGGCCTCCCGCAGATAATCAATGGCTGTGGTGGTTCCTTCCGCGTCGTCTCCGGGCACGCCGGGTCTGCGGCCCGCGCTGCAGCCGATGGCGATATAGAAGGCCTTGTAGCCCTGCTCACGGAGCTCTTTCAGGGTCACATCTTTGCCGACCTCCACGCCGGTCTTAATCTCCACGCCCATCTCGCGCATGACGTCGATTTCTGCCGCGATGACATCTTTTTCCAGCTTATAGGAGGGAATGCCGTAGCGGAGCATACCGCCGGGCTCCTCATTCTTCTCAAATACTGTGGGACGATAGCCCTTCTCCGCCAGATAGAAGGCCGCACTCATACCTGCCGGGCCGCCGCCGATGATGGCGATTTTCTCCGGGAAATGCTCCATATGGATGCTGGCCGGAATCACCACGGGCGGAATATAGCGGGTCTCTGCCTTCAGATCCTGCTCCGCGATGAACTTTTTCACTGCGTCGATGGCTACCGCCCGGTCAATGGTGCCTCTGGTGCAGGCGTCCTCACAGCGGCGGTTGCAGATGCGTCCGCAGACTGCCGGGAAGGGATTCTGCTTCTTGATTAAAGCCAGAGCCTCCTGATATTTGCCCTGGGAAGCCTTCTTCAAGTAGCCCTGTACGGCAATGTGTGCCGGACAGGCGGTCTTACAGGGTGCGGTACCGGACTTGTGGCTGTTGATACGGTTGTTGTCGCGGTAGTCGGGATCCCACTTGTCCTTGCCCCATTTCACTGCGTCCGGAAGCTGCTGCTTCGGATACTTCACCTCGGTTCCGTCCTTCTGGCAGAGCTTCTGTCCCAGTCGGGTCGCACCTGCCGGGCAGTACTCCACGCAGCGTCCGCAGGCCACGCATTTATCCTTGTCCACGTGAGCCACGTAAGCGGAACGGGACATATTCGGGGTGTTGAACAGCTGAGAGGTCCGCAGTGCGTTACAGATATTTACATTACAGTTGCAGATACCGAAAATCTTATTGTCGCCGTCGATGTTGGTTATCTGGTGTACGAAGCCGTTGTCCTCGGCGCGCTTTAAGATGGCCATGGCCTCCTCGTAGGTGATGTCATGGCCCTTGCCGGTCTCGCGGCAGTAGTCCGCGAAGTCGCCCACGCCGATGCACCAGCCGAAATCATCGTCTGCCACGCCCTCGCCGATAACCTTACGGGAAGCACGGCAGGAGCAGCGGCCCACGCCGATGTGACCCTCGTATTTCTTCAGCCAGTAGGACAAGTGCTCGATGTCCATGGACTGATTTTCCATGGAAATGGCTTTCTCCACCGGGATGACATGCATTCCGATGCCTGCGCCTCCGGGCGGTACCATCTGGGTAATGCCGGCCAGGGGAATGAACGTCATGCGTTCAAAGAAGGCAGCCACGTCCGGATGCTCCTTCAAACGGGGATTGCTTCCGTCCGGCAGCTCCTCCATGTTGAACAGCTCGGCGGAACCGGGCACGAACATGGGCAGAATATATCTGCGTTCCGTCTGTTCCCGGGTGCGGCCATTGTGGTCGTAATGATAGCCGTAATCGTACTCCAGAAGTCCGATATAACTCATCTCATCCAGCAGCTTCTGGAATTTTTCTTCACCCTCCTTCGGGATTTTGTTCAGGTGGCACAGCTCGGAAAAGGTGTAGGGCACGCGCTTTTTCATGGATAAGCCGACCTCTGCCATCTCCTCGGTAATGATTTCCGCCAAGCCCCAGTATTCCGGATCCTCCACCTTAACGCCGCCCATGATGTGTCCGGCTACGTCGGTGATTTTCCGTCCCAGAGCGATGATTTTCTCGCTGGGCGCTTTGTCGTTTTTGTGGTTCGCGGGCCACTGGTTGTATTGTTCCATGTCAAACATAGGGTCATCTCCTTTTTCTTTTTAATATATTTACTCCGGCGCGCAAGAATTAGCTTTCGTGAAAGTGGATCTCCCGTAAGCCTTCCACTTCATCACATACCTGCTTCAATCCGCAGACCCCGCAGTCCATGACCAGGTTCTTCATCATGTGATCGAGCGTTTCGGTTATGCGCTCGCCTTCCCGTCCTAGCGCTTCCAGCTCCTGATACGGGAATCCATTCGCCGTCACATAATGGATTTCCACTGCCTCCACCTCCGGGTGGCTGTGAAAGGCCGCGATCATCCGGCTGCCGGTCTTCGCGAAATTCAGACCTTTTTTCAGGGCTTCTTTGCCAATACGGACGCTCTCCCGCCGTTTGGAGGAAGATACCCGCAGCATAAAGCCCTCCGGGTAAAAATGGTAGCGGGTATACTCAAGATTCCGGATAGCCCGGTAGAGCTTTTTCCCCTCGCCCAGGGTATCCTCGCCCACCCGCACCAGGGCGATCCTTGCAAATGGCGTATCAGCGTCGATTTCCGGCAAATCCGTCCCGGTTAAGAACACGCCGTCGCCGGGAACCAGGTCTTTCGAGGCCGTCACCAGGGTGACTCCCAGGGCCGGCAGGCTGCCGCCGCCCAGTTCGTAGGCCATGTCGCTTCTGAGAATCATGCTCCGGTCGGAGACAACGGGCCAGGCGGTGGCGTCGTGGAGCAGCTGCTGCTTTTCACCATTCAGCAGCGCCCGGATTTTCCTTATGGTTTCATCATACAGCTTCATTATAAATGCTTATCCCTGTCGATTTTATCGTAATGCTTTTCAAAGAGCGGTGCCAGCGCGGCGGTCAGCTTCATATCCAGATTGAAGAAATAGACCACAAAGGACAGAACGAACAAAACTGCCGCAATAATCGCGATTATCACGATTGCATGTAAAATTCCTGTCATTCTTTATGCCTCCTTCGCCATGCCTTTCTGTCTTGCGAACTCCGCCGCTCCCAGGGCTCCCATGAGCTGCGGGTCGATGGGAAGCTCGGTAACCTTCAGCTTCAGTACCTTTTCAATGGCCGCCTTCAGGCCCTCGTTCTTTGCACAGCCGCCGGTCAGGGTCACACTGCCTACGGCTCCGGCCTTCTTGCTCATGACAAAGCAGCGCTTCGCCACGGAAAGCTCGATGCCCGCCGCGATCTCGTCCATGGGCTTGCCCTCGCCCACCAGGGAAATCACCTCGGATTCGGCAAAAACCGTACACTGGGATGTAATCGGAATCACATTTTTCGCCTGTAAGGAAAGTCTGGAAAACTCGGTCAAATCCATTTCAAAGGCTCTGGCCATGGCCTCGAAGAACCGTCCCGTTCCCGCCGCGCATTTGTCGTTCATGGCAAAATTCAGCACCGTGCCATCCGTATCCACAGCGATACCTTTTACGTCCTGTCCGCCGATGTCGATAATAGCACGGACGCTCGGATCCGCCACATGGACGCCCATGGCGTGACAGCTGATCTCGGAGATATTTTCATCCGCAAAGGGCACCTTATTGCGGCCATAGCCGGTGCCCACCAGATAGGCCAGATCCTCGGCGCTTCCAAGCTCCGGCACCTTCTCCACGGCCTGCTTTAAGGCGTCCTCGGCGCTTAAAACCGCGTTGATACGGCTTCGAAGCGTCACGTCGGACACCATTTTCCCATTCTCGTCGATAATGACGCATTTTGTATACGTACTTCCGGAATCACATCCGCCAAAATATTTCATGTCTCTCTCCCCCTTCTTACCATGCAGAGCCTGAATTCTTACCATGACTGCTCATCCGTCAGAATCTCCAGGCTCGGATCCAGCGGTTCTTCCCGGAACACGGTCCGCATGTAACGGTTTACCTGATCGCGTATGGCCTGTCTGGAAATGACTCTCGGGTCAAACAGATCGTGGGTTACCCAGATCAGATGGATGCCCTTCTCCCGGGCCTTTTCCTCGAACTGGCCGTGCATGCCGGTCAGGGCCTTGCAGCTCATGTGCTCCCAGAGAATGACCGTGTCGGCCCGGAATTCCTCGCAGAACTCCCAGAGCTCATCCAGCAGTACCCTGTAGCCGCCGTGAGTCCGATTTCTCATGATCATATTCTCGGTCAGCCACGCCATATCATAGATGGCCTGCTCCTTGTCATCCTCGGACAGCACCCTGGTGGACACCATGGACAGCATATCCGTCAGCGGCAGGATGCCCCAGCAGTTCTGCAGCCAGATCAGAAAATCAAAGTAGAAATGGGACTGCACGCCCCAGACGATGGCCCGGTGGCGGTACTCCGGCAGGACCTTATGTTTCTCCTTATAAGCCTTCTCGGCCAGCGCCGTAATCTTCCGGTCTGCCTCCAGGAAGTCCGGATCCTTGCCGCAGATAGCCATGTAATTGGTCTCTGTATACAGAGCCAGGTTGGAGCCGAACACCTGCGGGTAATCGGTCTTATTCATTTCCAGCCACTCCAGACGGTGACGAGTGGACTCATTTACACGCTTAGCACAGGTGAAATATGCGTCCCAGTCCCATTTCTCCCCAGTCTGCTCCTCGATGAACTGGATACAGTTCCGGATTTCCTGGGCTGCGTATTCCTGCACGTCCTCCTCCTGATGGCGGAGCGGCGCCGCCAGCTGGAAGCAGGGCACGCCGTCCTCCAGCTCCAGCCGCTTGGAAATGACGCTGTTGCCCATGAGCGACCCATCGCAGGTGGTGTTGCACTGTACCGCGCAGGCGCCCAGTATCGGAAAATCGTCGTCGATGGATACGCCCGCCTCGGCCTCCGGCATGGGACATACGTCGCCGGGCAGACCGTATTCCTGTGCCACGTCAATGTAATGGCAGGCCCCGTACTGATTCAGAAGCACCGATACATAGACCGCCGGCGTCTCACGGCTCAGGCCCTTCAGGGTCGGGAAGCCCATCATCACGGCCGTCATCTCATTTTCATCCATCAGGACCACCTTGTCGGACAGCTTCTTATCATTGCCGATACGGCGATCCGCCTCGAACAGATTGTCCAGAAGCTTCGCCACGTCCGCCATAACCAGGTCGAACTCGGTATGGGCGATACGAAGCTGCGGACCGCGCAGCCCCTGCGTGTGCCGATCCACCATCATGGGCGCGGCCAGATAGTTGGCCATCCAGCGATAGCGGAAAAAGGCTTTGATGTTCCGGGGCTTCACGATGAATTTTGACAGAATCCCCATAATATGTAACCAACGGGTGTAATCATAAAAGGTGTCCTTCAGTCCCCGCCATTCTCTGCGGTTCCGAACCTTGCCGGTGGTGTAGAAGCTTCCCAGCGGCTCGCTTCCCCATTCTTTTCCCATTATTTCCCACCTCCCTGGATTTTCTTAATCTCGATGCTCTCCACGAAGGCCTGGACACGGGTACGAAGCTGGCCGGAATGACCCACCGCATAGGGGCGGTCCACCGACAGCACCGGGTAATGGTACTGGTCCCGGAGTACCTGGGTTCCCACCGTCCGCTCGTATGCCCAGGGATCGCAGAATTTCATCTGCTCATAGATGATACCGTCCGCATGATATTCCTCCGCCAGCTTCGCCACATAAGCGCGCCGTCCCTGAATCTTCTCCTGATTCATATAGCGGGCGCACTGGGCCCGGTTCATATACTGACGGCAAATCTGCGTCAGGGCGTCCTCATCCTCCGTCAGAATGATTTCATCCCTGCCCGGAAATGATCCGTAACAGAAGCGGTCGGCGCACACGTAAGCGCCGCAGTCCTCAATGAGCTTCACCACATCCACATCATCCACCTCGGAGCCCACCAGCAACACCCGGGCACGGTATTTCTTTGTGTCCGGTTCTCTGGTTTTCAGTTCCTCCAGGGTCTCCTCCAGAACCGGAATCAGCATGTCCTTCGGCGCCACATAGGTAGCCATGGTCAGGATATGGAACTCGTAGCCGGTGATGCGCGGATGCTCCTCCTTCCGGTATTCGCCGATGGCGCGGATCAGCTGACAGACACGGTTGTGCTCCGCCACGGCCTGACGGATGGCACTGTCGGACACATCGATGCCGAAATGCTCTTTTAAGGGCGTCAGCACATGGTTCCGGCACTGCAAGGTATAGAGCTTCAGACCGTTTTCATCATTTTTCATGGGAATCTCCATGTATTCATAAAAGAAGTCCGGCTTCTCCATGGCGTGCAGAAGCTCCATATTCTCGATGCAGCGGTTCAGCATAGTGCAGCCGTCCGGCGTGATCAGACAGTCCGTGAAGTTGTAGCCGCCTTCCATGGCACGCTCCAACAGAGCTCTGGTGTATTCGCACAGGAAGCTGGTCATATAATAGGTGGCCATTTCCATGGAGCCGGTCCGGGGCGCCCGAAGACGCACCGAGAATGTCCCCGGAAGATTCAGAAGCGGTTCCGGAACATTTTCACAGACCGTGGCGATGCATTTGCGGCCCTCACCCTGGGCCTGACGCACCAGATCGTTGTTGGCGTCCTCTAAAAGCCGCTCCAGCTCATAGAGATGCTTTAAGTCTTTCATTCCCTCTCTCCCCTCAGTTTTTCTTATTATCAAATGCTTTTAATGTTCCCCGTCCAGCAGACCGATTTTCGTCAGAGCTTCCCGTGCGCCCCGGACGATGGCCGCATCCTTTGGCAGGAAAAATACATTTTCTCCCTTAAGATCAAATTCCGCCAGGGCCGCGTCCGACGGGATGTAGGCCAGCACCGGGATATCGCCCATATCCAGATACTGCTTCACATCCATAGAGGGCAGCCGGTTGGCGATGGCTCCCACCTGCTCGTACATGACCAACTCGTCCGCCACCTTTTTGATGGTCCGGATGACCTGCGTGCCCTTGCGGCTGGAATCGGTGATGAGAAGAAGGTGCGTCACCTTCTCCATGACACGGCGGTTGATCTGCTCGACGCCCGCCTCTCCGTCGATGACCACATAGTCAAAATTGTCAGCCAGAATGCTGATAACCTCCTTCAGGTACAGGTTTACCTTACAGTAGCAGCCTGCCGCCTCTGGACGTCCCACAGCGATGAAGCTGAAGCCGTCAGCCTCCACCAGGGCATCGAAGATGCGGTAACGGGCCTCGCCCAGCAGCTCCACCGCGTCCCGGGTGTCGCCCTTCTCAGCTGCCGCTACGACGGCTTTGCGAATATCATCAATGGTAATTTCCACCTCGATGCCCAGAGCCGTGGACAGCCCCACCGCAGGATCCGCGTCGATGGCCAGGATGCGGCTGTCCGGGTGGTTTTCTGCCAGCAGGCGAACGATGCTGGCCGCAATGGAGGTCTTACCTACGCCGCCTTTTCCGGCAACGGCGAGGATTTTGGTATCATGCTTTTCTTTGTCTGATGGCATAAAATGTTCTCCCCTCTTCCTCTAGCTTCTCCAGCTTTTTGCCTCTCTCACAATCCAGTCAGCCAGCGCCTCTACGCCCTCGCCGGTCTTTGCGGAAATGTAGAGAATCGTGATATTCGGATTCCTGAGCTTCGCGTTCGCCTCTAATTTTTCTTTGCTGAAATCAAAATACGGCATCACATCCGTCTTATTCACCACCAGCAGATCGCATTTCTCATACATCAGCGGATACTTCAGCGGCTTATCGTCGCCCTCAGGTACGGACAGGATTGTCATATTTTTCACAGCTCCCGTGTCAAACTCCGCCGGGCACACCAGATTGCCCACATTTTCCAGAATCACCAGCTCCGCGTCGTCGAGGCCGAACTCGTAAAGCCCCTGCCTCGTCATATCCGCGTCCAGGTGGCACATGCCGCCGGTGTGGATCTGGATGGACTTTACTCCCGCTTTTGTCATGGTCTCCGCGTCCACCGCCGAGTCAATATCAGCCTCCATCACGCCCATTTTGATACGGCCTTCCAGGGCCTTCGCCAGCGCCAGCAGTGTGGTGGTCTTCCCTGATCCCGGTGAGGACATCAGATTCAGCAGGAATACCTTCTTCTCCTTCAGCTCCTGCCGGAGTCTCTCCGCGTCCGCGTCGTTGTCCGCGAAGATGCTGCGCTTCACTTCTATGATTCGAATTTTATCTTCCATTTCATAACGCTCCCATTCTTTTTGATCGTATATTATCATTTTCTGACATTATTACACACTTGTAAAGTGGCAAAGTTGCCAAAAAAATCACAATCTCTTTTATGGTCGTGGTCTGACCAGATTTTATACATCTTTTCCAGGAAGCCTTCCGTTATTCTCTGGTTTTGGTCTGACCAATTTTCATTGACTTACCCAGGATTCCATGCTATATTGAAGCTGTTGAAGCCGCAGGGTTCCAAAACCATCTGCGGTTGTTTTCTGTCCTGCTTTACAGGAATTTTATAGGAAATGAGGTGCTTACTTGGCTTTTAGGAAAATTGACGCGCCTTCGATTAAGGAGTTGTTTCTGAGCCAGATGGAGGAAATGATTCTCTCCGGCGAGCTGAAGCCGGGAGACAAGCTGCCGCCGGAGCGGGAATTGGCAGATACCATGGGAATCAGCAAAACTGTAGTACACGAAGGCATCCGGGAGCTTTCAAGACGGGGCTTTCTCGACGTGCTGTCCCGGAAAGGCGTCCATGTAGCCGACTATACCCGTACCG
>USDU01000016.1 GCA_900553635.1 uncultured Lachnospiraceae bacterium
AGCAGCCTGTCCGCCCGGGCAAGTGAAAGTTTCCCAAACTTCGAAAAAGAAGCCGGAGAAGCAGAAGCGCAGGACAGGAAAATGCCGCAGGATCCGGAGACACAGAAAAAAAGTGACGCAAAGAGTCTGAATTTCCAGGAGGAACAGGTGCTAAATGACGTACTGTCGGAATTCCTGGGATAAAAGATGTAGGCAAGCTGCAAAAAGGAGCTTGACAAAACAGAGAAAGTATTGTATATTACAATCAATAACACGTGTTACTGAATTGCAGGCATGAGTGATTTTTCACTCATGCCATTTTTGTTTTTAGACAATGATAACCCGGAGGTTCTATGTTTGGATTTTTAAAGAAAAAGAAACAACAAACGGAGATTTACGCTCCGGTAGATGGTCGGGCGATTTCCCTGGAAGAAGTCGGCGACGGTGTCTTTTCGGAAAAACTGGTCGGTGACGGCATAGCAGTGATTCCGGAAAAAGATCAGATAGTAGTTCCTGTGGACGGTGAGATAAGCTTTGTAATGGAGACAGGTCATGCCTTCGGAGTCAGAGTTCCGGATGGACCGGAGATTCTGGTTCACATCGGGATCGACACAGTGAATGAAAAGGGGGAAGGATTTCAGGTGCAGGTAAAAGCGCATCAGCCAGTGAAAGCCGGTACGCCGGCAGTGCTGGTGGATCGGGAAGCCCTCTATAAGAAGGGATACAATCTGGTAACCATGGTACTGGTGCCGGAGGTCGAAAGCTATGGATCCCTGCAATATTTAAAAAAAGGGGAGGTATGTGCAGGAAAAAGCGCGGTGCTTGCATTTTAAGTTGCGTAAGAGGGGAAGAGCATGAAAATTACAAGAGTCATTAACAATAATACCGTTGCGACAGTCGCAAATAAAAAAGAAATTATTCTAATGGGCTCTGGAATCGGATTTCAGAAGAAACCGGGAGATACGGTAGAGGTTAAGAAGATAGAAAAGGTATACCAGATACGGGATCGGTTTTTCCAGAAATACGAACAGATTTTCCGGCATATTGAGCCGGGCATTTTTAAACTGGTGGAACAGATACAGGAATATGCGGAAAAGGAGCTTGCATGTACGCTGAGTCCGCAGTTTGTATTTGCGCTGGCGGATCACATTTCCTTTGCGGTGGAACGACAGAAAAAGCAGGAGCCGTTGCCCAATCTGATGCTGCAGGAGATTAAACTCCTGTATAACAGGGAATATCAGATCGGACGATACGGAAAACAGCTGGTAGAAAAGGAAATGGGGATTTCGCTTCCGGAGGATGAGGCGGGGTATTTCGCGCTGCATATTGTGAATACCAGAATGGGAGAACCATCTGTAGATGTGAACAATATTCTGGTGCTGACCAACGGAATTCTGCAAATTCTGGAAGCGGAGATGGGAATTCACTGCCGGGAGGATGACTTTGAGTACAGTAGATTTCTTACGCATTTGAAATTTTTGGCAAGACGTATTTTTAATCAGGAACAGGTTCAGTTTGGCATTATGGAGGGCCTGTATCCGGGGCTGTTGGCCAGGGAGCCAAAGCTGGAAGAGATAATTGAAAAAATTAAAAATTTCATAAGTGAGACCTTTGATTATGACATATCAGAAGAGGAAGCGGCCTATCTGGCTATGCATATTCTTCGGATCAGAGGCTGGTAGGATTGTTACTCACAGGAGGCAAGACCGTCTATCTTGAAAATACAGGGATTCAGGCTGTATGTTTCAGGACAGAAGGTCTTTTTGTTTATCAGGAGGGAAAGGTATGAAGAAAGGAAATACAATGGTATTTTTTCAGAAATTGTCAAAAGCATTTCTGACGCCGCTGTCGTTGATTGCGTCAGCGTCACTGTTAATGGGAGTTGCATCGTTTTTTACATCGGGGGATATTATTGCGGCAGCTCCTTTTTTGGGAAACACCATGATTCAGTACATCTTTAAGGTACTGCTTCAGATGGGAAGCATCGTAGTCAGCAATTTCGCGGCGCTGTACGCAGTGGCACTGCCCTTTGCGCTGGTGGATGAGGATAAGGAATACGCAGCCTTCGCGGGCTTTGTGGGATATCTGTCATTCCTGACGGGAATGGGAATGCTGGTGGATAATTTCCCGAATATCGCAGCCATGTTCCCGGGCAATGGTCTGACCACGGTGCTGGGTATCAGCACCGTAAACGCCGGTATGCTGGGAGGTATTCTGGTAGGTATTCTGACCAGTGTGCTGCACAAAAAATTCCATACGGTAAAATTCCCGATGGCGTTCTCCTTCTTTCAGGGAGTACGGTTTGTGCCGATTATCAGTGTGTTCAGCTTTATGATTCTGGGAAATCTGTTCCCCTTCGTATGGGTGTTTATTTCCCGCGGTATCAATGGACTGGCAACCATTCTGAACCAGATGGGCGTCTTTGGTCTGTGGCTGTACGGCTTTGTAGAGCGACTGCTGATTCCCACCGGTCTCCATCAGATCTGGATTTCTGTTGTACGTGATACTTCTGTGTCCGGTATATTTGAGTTTGCTTCCGGTATCGTAGAGGGTCAGAGACCGGCCTTCATGCAGTATTTGGCAGAGGGACTTCCGTTGAATACCACTCTGCGTGAAATGGTGAAATTCTCCTATGGACCGCAGATTCCGATGATGCTGGGCGCGCTTCCGGCTATCGGACTTGCGATTTACCGGTGTGCGGACGCGGATAAGAAAAAAGCGGTAAAGCCGCTGATTCTGGCAGGTGTGACCACAGCCATGATTGCAGGTATCTCGGAACCGTTGGAATTTATCTTCCTGTTTACGGCTCCGGTTCTGTATGTGATTTATGCAGTCCTTTATGGATTAAGCTGGGTATTTATGTATCTATTCGGAAATCAGATTGGTTACGGTTCCGGAATCATTGAATTTGTGGTATTTGGACTTTTGCGTTCAGACTCTCACTGGTGGGTATGTGTTTTTGTAACCATTGGCGAATTTATTGCCAACTATGCAATTTTCCGCTGGTTTATCCTGAAATTCAACGTGAAGACTCCGGGGCGCGGAGGCGATTATGACGCATCTCTGGAAGCACTGCAGGAGGCGAATGATTCAGAGGAAGGCAGCAGCGTGGATGCAGCGACGGATCCGAAAACACTGAAGGCACTGACTATCATCAAGGGTCTGGGCGGCAAGGACAATATTGAGGAGGTAGATTCCTGTATGTCCCGTCTGCGTGTGGTATTAAAAGATGGTTCCCTTGTTGACAAGGATATGCTGAATAAAACGGGCTGCACAGCTATTCGCGTTATTGATGATCGGAACATTCAGATTATTTACGGAACGACCGTAGGTATTATTAAAGAATCTGTCAGAAAGCAATTAAAGAAATAGGAGGAAATATATTGTGAAAAAATATTCTGTATTGATTGTAGGAGGCGGAAGTACGTATACGCCGGGTATGGTTCTGATGCTGTTAAGTCAGCTGGATCGTTTCCCGTTACGGAAAATCAAGCTTTATGACAATGATCCGGAGCGTCAGGAAGTGATTGCCAGAGCATGCGAAATCATTATTCACGAGAAAGCACCGGAGATTGAGTTCCTGGCATCCACCAATCCGGAGGAGGCGTATACAGATATCGACTTTGCCATGGCGCAGATTCGTGTAGGGAAATACGCTATGCGCGAGCTGGATGAGAAGATTCCGCTGAAATACGACGTGGTTGGACAGGAAACCTGTGGCCCGGGCGGTATCGCTTACGGCATGCGTTCGATTGGTGGAATTCTGGAGAATCTGGACTATATGGAGAAATATTCTCCGAATGCCTGGATGCTGAACTACTCTAACCCGGCGGCGATTGTGGCTGAAGCGACCAGACGGCTGCGTCCAAATTCCAAAATTATCAATATCTGCGATATGCCTATTGAGCTGGAAAATCACATGGCGACTATACTGGGTCTGAAATCCAGAAAAGAGATGGATGTGCGGTATTTTGGATTGAATCACTTTGGATGGTGGACGGAGATTCATGATAAAGCAGGAAACGATCTGATGCCCCGTCTGAAAGAGCATGTGCGGAAGTACGGCTACGTGGAAGATGAATCTCTGTATACAGACCCGAAGCGTGACAGCTGGCACGCAACTTATCAGAAAGCCCGGGATATTCTGGAACTGGATGACGCGTATCTGCCGAATACCTATCTGAAATATTATCTGTTCCAGGATTATGTAGTGAAGCATTCGGATAAGAATTATACCCGTACGAACGAGGTTATGGATGGCCGTGAAAAGGATGTATTTACAGCATGCCGGAAGGTGGCGGAGGACGGTCACTGCCATGATGATTTGTTTGATGTGGATAATCACGCAACCTTCATTGTGGATCTGGCAACCGGAATTGCCAATAATACCCATGAAAGAATGCTGCTGATTACGGAAAATAAGGGGGCTATTGCAAACTTTGATCCGACAGCCATGGTGGAAGTGCCCTGTCTGGTGGGAAAGAACGGTATCGAGCCGCTGGCCATGGGTGAGATTCCCCAGTTCCAGAAGGGACTGATGGAGCAGCAGGTATCGGTGGAAAAACTGGTCGTAGACGCATGGATTACCGGCTCCTATCATAAGCTGTGGCAGGCACTGACCTTATCCAAAACCGTACCCAGCGCTACTGTGGCAAAGCAGATTCTGGATGAACTGATTGAAGCTAATAAAGGATATTGGCCGGAGCTGAAATAAGGATATGTTTGGGAAAAAGCTGAATTGGGAATCCTTTTTTCTGGAGGTGCTGGGAAGTCTGCTGGTCGCCGTGAGTATTTATAATTTTGCGGCGGCCGCGGAATTTCCCATGACCGGTTTCTCCGGAATCGCATTGATTCTGTATCGGTTGTTCCGGATTCCACTGGGTTTGTCCAATGTGCTTTTAAATATTCCGGTGGTGATTCTCTGCTTTCGAATGCTGGGAAAAGGTTTTTTTCTGCGGTCTGTGCGCTGCATGGTAATTTCCTCGTTGCTGATGGACTACGTGGCTCCTCTGCTTCCTGTTTTTACGGGAAATCGGATGCTGGCTGCGATTTGCACCGGCGTTTTGGGCGGGGTAGGATACGCGCTGATTTATATGCAGAATTCCTCGACCGGTGGCGCGGACTTCCTGATTATGGCATTAAAGGCGAAGAAGCCGTATCTGCCTTTGGGCAATATTACCTTCCTTTTCGCAGTCAGCGTCATTGGCGTTACCTGGCTGATTTTCGGGGATACAGAAGGCGTTATCTACGGATTGATTATCAATTATCTGGCAGGAGCAGTGATCAATAAGACCATGTACGGAAGAAATGCCGGAAAAATGACCATGATTATTACAAAGGATGGTAAAAAGATTTCGGATGGAATCGAGGATTGCTGCCACAGAGGCTCTACGATTATTCCAGTCATGGGCGGATACCGGCAGGAGAAAAAATATGCGGTACTCTGCGTCTGCAATAATAAACAGATGTTTGAGATTACGCAGCAGGTAAAAAGGCTGGATCCGGAATCCTTTATGATTATCTGGGAGTCAAATGAAGTACACGGAGACGGTTTTAAAGCATTGACGATAGGGGAAAAATAACGTTATAATGAGATTGCCCTTCAGCGCGGAAGCGGGAGGGCAATCTTTTTCTATCGATAAAACGGAGAGCGTATGAAGGAACTGGAAATCATTTACGAGGACAAGGATGTGCTGGTCATTCGCAAGCCTGCCGGGATCCCGGTGCAGAGCGCGCGGGTGGGGGCAAAGGACTGCGAGAGCCTGCTGAAAAATTACTTATATAAGAAGAATCCAAAGGGCGGCGCGCCCTATCTGGGACTGATTCATCGGCTGGATCAGCCGGTGGAGGGACTGGTGGTATTTGCGTTAAATCCGAAGGCTGCGGCAGCCTTAAGTAAGCAGTCAGCCGGAAAAGAGATGCAGAAAACCTATTTGGCGGTTCGGCACAGTGTGGATAAGTGTCCACATCCTGTCCCCAATGAGGAAAAGTTCTGTGGAAAACCTGTGGATAATGTGGAAAACTTGGTGGAAAACTGGAACGAGTGCGTGGATTACCTGTGGAAGGACGGGAAAAATAACCGCTCTGAGATGGTACAAGAGGGACATGCCGGGGCTAAAAAAGCAGTGCTCCGCTACCGGATTTTAAAGCGGGTGGATAACCTGGAAATGCTGGAAATCCGCCTGGAAACAGGCCGTCATCATCAGATTCGGGTGCAGATGGCGGGCAGAGGAACCCCTCTGGTGGGCGACCGCAAATATGGAAAGGTTGAAAACTATGTGGATAATGTGGATAACTCCTTCCCGGCCCTGTGTGCATATCGGATAAAATTCCGCCATCCGTCCACCGGAAAATGGATGGAATTTGAACGGAAGCCGGAAAATCCGGTGTTTCAGAAATTTATGTAAATCAGTTATCCACAGCGTAAAACGCTCATTTTTGCAGATACTAAGACGGACAGAAAAGGGAGAAGCCGTTCGCTTTTTCGGGGCCTGTCAGTTCAAGCGGATGCAAAAGGAGCGGCTTTATGGAATGGGTGTGGAAATATCAGAACTTGTGGAAGAAAATCGGAATCGCAGTGGCGGTCGGGCTTGCAATGAAGTACCTGGCGCCACTGGTGATTCCGTTTTTGATCGCGGGAGCGATTGTGTACTGGTGCAGGCCGCTGCTTGCATGGTTAAAGAAACGGCTTCATATCCGCCCGGGAATTTCCATGGCGGTGCTGCTCATAGGGGCAGCAGGAGGGCTTGTGTCAGCCGGAGCGTTGGCGGGTCGAAATCTGCATATTCAGATCCGGCGGTTGTGCGTGTATTTCAGCTACCCGGGACGGGTGGGGGAGCTTCTGGCACAGTGCTGTGAACGGTTTGGGGGTATGCTTCATATAGACAGCAGGATGATGATGCAGTTTGTAGAGGAGCAGACAGCCTGTATCGGAGATAAGACCTGGGAGCAGCTCCTGCCGGGTGTGTTCGGAGGATCCTGGCAGGCGGTACGCGTCTTGGGCGGCTTCCTTACCGGCGCCTTTGTGACGGGAATTGCCGCGATTCTGCTGGCAGGTGATTATGACAAGCTGCGGGAAATGGGACAGCGGTGGAGCGTCTATGAAAACGTGTCCGAAGCGCTCCGGGGAATCTCCCGGGCCATTGGTCGTTACCTGCATGCCCAGTGTATCATCATGGGATTGGTGATGCTGATCTGCACCGTTGGAATCTGGAGCTCGGGAACGGCGAAAAGCCCGCTGCTGGCCGGAGTCGGCACCGGTTTTCAGGACGCGCTGCCGATCTTCGGCACGGGGACGGTGTTTGTGCCATGGATTCTGATTCTGGTCATCTGGCAGAAGCGATATCGGGCGGCTGTCGTGTTAGCTGTGACTTATGGTCTTTGCACCCTGACCCGGGAGCTTCTGGAGCCCAGGCTGGTGGGCGCCCATCTGAAGCTGCTGCCGGTGGTGGTGCTGGCCAGTGTGTATGTGGGCGTGAAGATCTACGGAGCGGGCGGGATCGTGCTGGGGCCTTTATCAGTACTAATTATTCAGGAATTGTGGAAGAGGGTGGATGCAGATAAAAAAGAAGGAGCATCGGCAAATGAAGCAGATACTCCTTCGAAATAGATGTTATCGCAGAAACATTTTCACCAGCCGCCGCTTTCCTTCCGTATACGGCTGATACCGCATGGGCAGATCCGGCCATTCCTTCTTATCCACGATACTCTTACGGTGGGAAAAGGTCTCAAACCCGGCCTTCCCATGATAACTGCCCATACCGCTCTCCCCGAAGCCGCCGAAGCCCATGTACGGCGTAGCCAGGTGGATGATCGTGTCATTGACGCAGCCGCCGCCAAAGGAGCAGCGGGTCAGCACCAGGCTGGCCAGCTTCCGGTTCCGGGTGAAGACGTAGAGAGCCAGCGGATGGGGCCTCTCGTTGATGGTGCGAATCACTTCGTCGATGGAATCGTAGGTCAGAATCGGCAGCAACGGTCCGAAGATTTCCTCCTGCATCACGTCGTCCCGCCAGGAGACCCGGTCAAGGATGGTGGGTTCAATTTTCAAGGCTTCGGCGTCTGTCCGTCCACCAAAGACGGTCTTAGCCGGATTCATCAGATTCAGGATCCGCAGAAAATGTTTTTCATTGATGATATGGCCGTAATTCTCATTTTCCAGGGGACGCTCGCCAAGCTGGGCGCGGATCTGCCGGATCAGCTCTTCTATGAGCCGGTTTTTCACCCGGATATCGCAGAGAATGTAGTCGGGAGCCACGCAGGTCTGTCCGCAGTTCAGAAACTTGCCGAAGACGATGCGCCGGGCCGCCGCATGGATATCCGCGGTACGGTCCACGATGCAGGGACTCTTTCCGCCCAGCTCCAGGGTCACCGGAGTCAGGTGCGCGGCGGCCTTCTCCATGACGAAGCGGCCCACCGATTTGCTGCCGGTGAAAAAGATATAGTCGAAATGCTGTTCCAGCAGCGCTGCGTTTTCCGCCCGTCCCCCGGTTACGACAGCCACCCGGGACGCCGGGAAATAAGCCGGAATCAGACGCTCCATCAGGCGGCTGGTGTGAATGGAGTAGGCGCTGGGCTTTAAAATCGCCGTATTACCGGCGGCCAGGGCGTCTGCCAGCGGCTCCAGGGTCAGGAGCAGCGGATAGTTCCAGGGACTCATGATCAGCGTTACGCCGTAGGGCGAAGGCTTCTGGTAACTTGTCGAGCAAAACTGCGCCAACGGCGTCGGGACGATCCGATCCTGCATCCAGAGGCGCAGATGATGCTTCAGATAATGAATTTCGTTTAAAAGAAGGCCGGTCTCACACATATAGCTTTCTGCGGCGCTTTTGCCGAGATCCAGACGGAGCGCGTCCTGAATTTCATTTTCGTGTTCGGTCACCAGCCGCTCCAGTCTGGTCAGGGCGGCCATCCGGTTTTTATAAGAAAGTGTCGAACCCGACCGGAAACACCGCCGCTGCCGGGCCACCAGTTTCTGAATCTCCTGTTCGTCCATGGGAATCCTCCAATCAAAGTAGATAGCTCTATTGTACCCAAATATGGAAAATCCGTCAAAGTAAATTGCCCCTATTATTATTTTTACGGAGTTTTGTTTAGCAGAAAATCAGCAGTAATTAAATTGATAATATTCCGATAGAGAAATTGATTTTACGATGGGTCAAGTTATTTAAGGTCATAAGGATTCGCCGTTTCACTCAAATTGCTCCTCAGACCGCGAAAACCTTGACAAAATCGCCATTTCCGTACTACAATACAAAAAGATACGCCCACCCGGGCGTGATAATCATAACAGCTTACTGTTAGAGGAAAATAAATGAGAAAAAGCCCCGATGGGCGAGAAGGAGAACAAGATGGCGAAGGAGAAGAAACTGGTCGAAGAGATCACTTCCATGGACGTGGATTTCGCACAGTGGTACACCGATGTGGTGAAAAAAGCGGAACTGACCGATTATACAAGCGTAAAGGGCTGCATGGTTATCAAGCCGGCAGGCTACGCGATCTGGGAAAATATTCAGAAGGAGCTGGACGCGCGTTTTAAGGCGACAGGAGTAGAGAATGTCTACCTGCCCATGCTGATTCCGGAGAGCCTGCTTCAGAAGGAGAAGGATCATGTGGAGGGCTTTGCGCCTGAGGTAGCATGGGTAACCCACGGCGGACTGGAGCCGCTGCAGGAGCGTATGTGCATCCGTCCGACCTCCGAGACTCTGTTCTGTGATTTCTATTCCAAAGAGATCCAGTCCTATCGTGATTTGCCGAAGGTATACAATCAGTGGTGCTCTGTTATGCGTTGGGAGAAGACCACCCGTCCGTTCCTGCGCTCCCGCGAATTCCTGTGGCAGGAGGGCCATACCGCCCATGCGACCGCAGAGGAGGCAGAGGCACGTACCCAGCAGATGCTGAACCTGTATGCGGATTTCTGCGAGGAGGTTCTGGCTATGCCGGTTATCCGTGGACGTAAGACCGATAAGGAGAAATTTGCCGGCGCAGAGGCGACCTACACCATCGAAGCCCTGATGCACGACGGTAAGGCGCTGCAGTCCGGTACCAGCCACAACTTCGGCGATGGCTTCGCAAAGGCATTTGGTATTCAGTATACAGCAAAAGACAACACCCTTCAGTATGTACATCAGACGTCCTGGGGTATGACCACCCGTCTGATCGGAGCCATCATCATGGTTCACGGCGATAACAGCGGACTGGTTCTGCCGCCGCGTATCGCGCCGACCCAGGTTATGGTCATCCCGATTGCGCAGCACAAGGAAGGCGTGCTGGACAAGGCATATGAGCTGAAATCCGCGCTGCTGGACGCAGGCTTCAAGGTAAAGGTAGATGATTCCGACAAGAGTCCGGGCTGGAAGTTCTCCGAGCAGGAGATGAAGGGTATCCCGGTACGTATCGAAATCGGACCGAAGGATATCGAGGCAAATCAGGCCGTTATCGTGCGCCGTGACACCCGTGAGAAGATCGTAGCAGCGATTCCGGAGCTGGCAGCGAAGGTAGGCGAAGTGCTGACCACTATGCAGAGCGATATGCTGGAGCGCGCGAGAAAGCATCGGGATTCCCATACCTACGACGCGACCACTTATGAGGAGTTCGTCAAGACCATCAACGAGAAGCCGGGCTTCGTACGTGCCATGTGGTGCGGCGATCAGGCCTGCGAGGACAAGATTAAGGAAGATACCACAGCTACTTCCCGTTGTATGCCGTTTAAGCAGGATCACATCGCGGACACCTGCGTGTGCTGCGGAAAGCCTGCGAAGGCGCTTGTTTACTGGGGCAAGGCATACTAAAAATGATAGAAGAAAATGATTCAGGGCTGAGAAGCTACTGAACAGTTACGAGAAGCGGCTGGAGGCCAAACCCCTCGGGCCGCTTTTCCATTACAGCTTATCTGGAAGAATCTTACATATATAGATTCTGACGGAAAACACCCGGAAATAAGATAGAAAGGACACGCGCACATGAAGATTCAGATCCCGGAAAAAGCAAATGAAATCATTGCAACTCTTGCGGAGGCAGGCTACGAAGCCTATGTGGTGGGCGGCTGTGTGCGCGACGCCATTCTGGGACGGGAGGCGGCGGACTGGGATATCACCACCAACGCCAGACCGGAGCAGGTGAAGGCTTTATTTCCCAGAACGGTGGACACGGGGCTCCAGCACGGAACCGTGACGGTCCTGAACGGAAAAGAAGGCTTCGAGGTCACCACCTACCGGATTGACGGCGAATATCTGGACGGCCGCCACCCGGAGCAGGTGCTGTTCACGCCAAATCTTCTGGAAGATCTGAAGCGGCGGGACTTTACCATCAATGCCATGGCATATAATGAAAAAGAGGGTCTGGTAGATGCCTTCGGCGGTATCGGCGACCTGGAGCGCGGACAGATCCGCTGTGTGGGCGACCCGAGAGAGCGGTTTACCGAGGACGCCCTGCGAATCCTGCGGGCAGTCCGTTTTTCTGCCCAGCTGGATTTTGAGATTGAGGCGGAGACAAAAGCGGCCCTGGCGGAATTTGCACCGAGACTGACTAAGGTCAGCGCCGAGCGGATTCAGGTGGAGCTGATGAAGCTTCTGACCTCGGATCACCCGGAGGTATTCCGTGTGGTCTGGGAGACGGGCATCACGGCGGTGATTCTGCCGGAATTTGACGCCTGCATGGAGACGCCCCAGCACAATCCCCATCACTGCTGGAACGTGGGTGAACACATTCTGCGGACCCTGACCGGCGTAGAGAAGGACAAAGCCCTCCGCTGGGCAGCTTTGCTGCACGATATGGGCAAGCCTGCCACCCGTACTACGGATGAGCAGGGTATTGACCATTTTCACGGGCATGCGAAGCTTGGTGCCGAGATGGCAAATGGAATCTTACGCCGCCTGAAATTTGACAACGACACCCGCAAAAGAGTGGTGAGGCTGGTGGAGTTCCATGATGATCGGCAGTTTCCGCTGAATCATCGGGGCGTGCGCCGGGCCATTCACCGGATTGGCGCGGATCTGTTTCCGGATTATCTGAAGCTTGCCCGGGCGGATGCGCTGGCCCAGAATCCGGCGCTGCTGCCGGAGAAGCTTGCGCGGCTGTCAGAAATCGAGCGTCTGTATACAGAGATACTGGAAGCCCAAAACTGCCTGTCCCTAAAGGATCTGGCCGTGACCGGCCGAGATCTCATAGATGCGGGCGTGAAGCCGGGACCGACCTTGGGAGTCATCCTGAACGCCATGCTGGAGGCCGTTATCGAGCACCCGGAATACAATACAAAAGAATATCTCTTAGAAAGAATATTACCCCTCGTTTCCTCATAGATTTGAAAGGAACGGGGGGATTTTTGTGAACGAAAAAGCGCTGCAAATCCTGGAGCAGTATGATCTGGAGGTTCTTCGAAGCTACGGCGGCCGGGGCGGAATCATGTTGGAGACAAAAGACGGCTTAAAAATGATAAAGGAATTTGCAGGCTCGCGCGCAAAGCTTCCCCTGGAACAGCGGGTGCTGGGGATTCTGGCGGAGCGCGGCGTCTGCGCCGTGGATCAGGTGCAGGCCAACAAAGAAGGGGAGCTTGTGACCATCGGCGACTATGAGACGCCCTACATCATCAAGGACTGGCCGCCGGGGCGGGAATGCGATCCGAAGAATGAGGAAGAGCTTTTGAAAAGTATGCGTCTGCTGGCCCGGGTTCACCGGGAGCTTCGGGGCGTTCTGCGCACAGAAGGGGCGGAGCGCCGCCGGATTCTGGGCGCCGACCGGTCGGAAGAGTTAGAAAAGCATAACCGGGAAATGAAGCGTGCCCGGAATTTTATCCGTACCCGGCAGAAAAAGGGCGAGTTTGAACTCTTATATCTTCAGTGCGCCGAAACCATTTTCCAGAATGGAGCGGATGCCCTGGAGCTTCTGAAGGCTTCCGGCAGTGAAAAGCTGTATCAGCAGGCCGTGGATGGCGAACACCTCTGCCACGGGGAGTATGTCCATCACAATATCCTGCTTCAGCGGCAGGAAACGGCCCTGGTGAACTTCTCCCGGTTTGAAATCAATGTGCAGATGAACGATGTGAGCCAGTTCCTGCGGAAAATCATGGAGAAGCACAACTGGAACGGTGGGCTGGCAGAGCGGATGCTGACAGCCTACGAGCGGGAACGCCCTCTGTCCGGGGAGGAGCGGGCCTATCTGGCTGCCAGCCTCTGTTACCCGGAGAAGGCCTGGAAGCTGGTGCATCATTATTACCATACCAACAAGGCCTGGGTGCCGGAAAAAAGCGCCGAGAAGCTGCAGGTTTTCCTGGCCCAGAATGAACGCAGGAAGAAAATGGTAAAAGAGTTATGGGTATCGTAAATGTGCTGTAAAATATGCCCGGATACATTGACTTTGCTGTACAAATATTCTAAAATTAAGCATAGATAACTCTATCTAAAAAACTGTATGAGTGAGGTATAAGTTATGTATTTGGACGATTATAAGCGTTGGATGGACACAGAACTGGAGGATCCGGCTCTGACAGAGGAACTGAAGGGTATCGAGGGTAAGGACGATGAGATTAAGGATCGCTTCGCAGTGGCCCTGAAGTTCGGTACTGCAGGCCTGCGCGGCGTGCTGGGAGCAGGATCTAACCGTATGAATATCTATGTGGTTCGTCAGGCCACCCAGGGTCTGGCCAACTGGGTAAAGACCCAGGGCGGCAAGCAGCTGGTAGCCATCAGCTACGACAGCCGTATCAACAGCGACGTGTTCGCGAAGACAGCAGCCAGCGTACTGGCAGCCAATGGAATCAAGGTTCGCATCTACGACGCTCTGATGCCGGTTCCAGCCCTGAGCTTCGCGACCCGCTATTATGAGGCCAATGCGGGTATCATGGTGACCGCGTCCCACAATCCGGCGAAATACAACGGCTATAAGGCCTACGGCCCGGACGGCTGCCAGATGACGGACGAGGCGGCTGATATTGTATACACGGAGATTCAGAAGACAGATATCCTGACCGGCGCGAAGGTTATGGATTTTGAGGAAGGAATCAAGGCCGGACTTATTGAATATGTGGGCGACGACTGTAAGGAAGCCCTGTACCAGGCTATCGAGGCCCGCAGTGTGCGTCCGGGAATCTGCGCTGCATCCGGCCTGAAGCTGGTATACTCCCCGCTGAACGGTTCCGGTCTGGTGCCGGTTACCAGGGTGCTGAAGGATATCGGCATCACTGACGTGACTATTGTACCGGAGCAGCAGTATCCGGACGGTCACTTCCCCACCTGCCCGTACCCGAACCCGGAGATCTTTGAGGCTCTTCGTCTGGGACTGGAGCTGGCCAAGAAGACAGAGGCAGACCTGATGCTGGCCACTGACCCGGATGCGGACCGCGTGGGTATCGCCATGAAGTGTCCGGACGGCAGCTATGAGCTGGTCTCCGGCAACGAGATGGGCGCTCTGCTGCTGGATTACATCTGCGCAGGCCGCATCGAGAAGGGCACCATGCCGAAGAATCCGGTGGCGGTGAAATCCATCGTATCCACTCCGCTGGCGGATGCGGTAGCGAAGAATTACGGCGTGGAGCTGAGAAGCGTTCTGACCGGCTTCAAATGGATTGGAGACCAGATCGCGCAGCTGGAGGCAGCAGGTGAGGTAGACCGCTTTATCTTCGGCTTTGAGGAGAGCTACGGTTATCTGGCAGGCCCCTATGTACGTGACAAGGACGCGATTATCGGTTCCATGCTCATCTGTGAGATGGCAGCTTATTACCGGAGCATTGGTTCCTCTATCAAACAGCGTCTGGAGGAGATCTATGAGAAATATGGCCGTTATCTGAACAAGGTAGACAGCTTTGAGTTCCCGGGACTGTCCGGTATGGACAAGATGACCGGCATCATGGACGGCCTTCGCCAGAACCCGCCCGCGAAGATCGGTGATTACGCGGTGGTAAAGGTAACAGATTATAAGAAGCCCGAGGAGACAGGTCTCCCGGCAGCCAATGTACTGGTATACAAGCTGGAAGGCGGCGCAGAAGTCATCGTCCGCCCGTCCGGAACCGAGCCGAAGATCAAGACCTACTTTACTACACTCGGAAAGGATCTGGCTGAAGCCCAGGTCCAGAAGGATGCGCTGGCAGCAGCGATCGCTCCCATATTTGAGTAACAAAACCCGAAATACCTTGACAAATAAATGAGAAACGGGTATAAATAGGAAAGAAGATATGGAAGAACGCACACACAGACATATCGTCGACAAAAAGAGTAGTAGTATTATTTAGGAGGAATTACCAGATGAACAGAATGGAATTAGTTGCTGCTATCGCAGAGAAGACTGAATTATCCAAGAAGGACGCAGAGAAGGCTCTGAAGGCTTTCACAGATGTAGTAGCAGAGGAGCTGAAGAAGGGCGAGAAGATCCAGCTGGTTGGATTCGGAACCTTCGAGGTATCTGAGAGAGCTGCAAGAGAGGGAAGAAACCCGCAGACTGGCGAGGCTATGAAGATTGCGGCTTCCAAGTCCCCGAAGTTTAAGGCTGGAAAAGCACTGAAGGATGCCCTGAACTAATCTATGCGTCTTGATAAATATTTAAAGATTTCCCGGCTGATTAAGCGGAGGACCGTAGCCAATGAAGCCTGTGACGCGGGACGCGTGCTGGTCAACGACAAGGTGGCCAAGGCGTCTGTGAACGTGAAGGCGGGCGACGTGATAGAGATTCAGTTTGGCAGTAAGTCCGTGAAGGTGGAGGTCCTGGACGTCCAGGAGACCGTCCGCAAGGATGACGCCAAGGAGCTCTACCGTTATCTTTAAAAACAGGAATAATGAGAAAGACCTTTTCATACATTTAGTTGTAAACTAGTAAGTGTATGGGGAGGTCTTTTTTTGGAAGAAAAGCAATACGCGAAAGCCCACAAGCTGCTCTTAAGCAACCGGCGGACGGGCACCATCAGCGGCGTGACCGACGTGATTTCCTTCGATATCGCGGAAATCCTGCTGGAGACGGAACAGGGTATGCTGACCATCAAAGGCGCCGATCTCCATGTGAACCGTCTGACCCTGGAAAAGGGCGAGGTGGATATCGAGGGGCGGATTGACAGCATGGCCTACTCGGAGGTCACAGATTTTCATAAGGCGGGCGCGTCGATCCTGGGCCGCCTGTTCAAATAGCCTATGGCCGGTGGAATTCTTTTTGAACTGCAGTTTTTTGGAAAAGCCTTCCTCTGCGGCGCGGTCCTGGCCTTCCTGTACGGGGGATTGAAGGTCTTCCGGCGGCTGGTTTTCCATGGGACCGTCTGGATGGCAGCGGAGGATCTGGCTTACTGGCTGCTCTGCGGTTTCCTGATTTTCCGGATGCTGTACCGGGAGAACAGCGGGGCGGTAAGGGGCTTTGCTGTGGCGGCAGTGGTGCTGGGCATGCTTTCCTGGCTGCTGCTTTCGAAAATGTTTCGAAATATGGTCAATTTCATAAGAAAAAAATTGCACAAATGTATAAAAAAGATTATAATTAAGTAAATATACCCACAGACAGAGGTTTCTGTGGAAAACGCGAAGAAAGACTGGCTGTGGAAACAGTTTTCAGAATGAAAGTGAGGCGGAAGGAGCTATGACGACGAAGACCCGGCGCGGAATGAATCGCAGAAAGCGTATGGGCTACCGACTGATTGTACTGACAGTCATGTGTCTTCTGGTAACGGGGTTTTATGCAAAGCATCGGCTCCAGCAGAAGAACGCGGCCTATCAGAATCAGGAAGAACAGCTGATGGCTCAGATCGAAGAAGAGGAACAGCGCTCGAAGGATATCGAGGAGCTTGGCAAATACGTCCAGACCAAGAAGTATGTGGAGGAAGTGGCGAAGGAGCGGCTCGGACTGGTTTATCCGGATGAGATTCTGTTCAAGGCTAAAGAATAATTGGTTTACATAATATGCGAATGGAAAGGCTGTCCGGGACCGGGAAGGTTCCGGACAGCCTTTATGCTTTCCGGCAGGTTCTTAAACAGAATTCTATGTCCCCTTTTGCCGAAAAGATCTGAAATCACCCGCCTCCATTTGACAAAATAATCCGTTTCTGTCCTCTATAATTCCCAATCACACAGACACACACAGAAGACGAGGAGGAGTAAAAGGTGAGACGAGAGGAAAATTACGGCTGGCTCTACGGAATTGTGGCGGGCAGCTGTGTGGCGGCGATGCAGATCGGCGTGGGGATGCTTCAGATGGATCGGGATTACGCCATCCTGCTGGGGGCGGCCCAGGGGCTTTTGGTGTGTTCACTGACGGTAATCTGCGGCGGGATTCTGGCATGGATTTTAAGACCTCTTCCCATGGAAAATGAGGAAGCGCCCAATCCGGTGCAGCAGCGCCTGCGGGATTACCGGGAGGCCTTCGGCAATCTGGCGGTAAGCTTCGCGGGAGAAGGACAGAAAGCGGAAGCCGTTCCGGAGAACGAACAGCTGGATAAGACAGAGAAAATGAAGCTGCTCTGGAAGAACAGGCTGGAGGAAAACCGCGCTGCAGTGGCGATACAGCTGGGGGAAATGGCCCAGATCATGACGGATACCGTAGAATATGCCTGGGATACCAGGCCAGACGAGGAACTGGAACAGGTTTTAGCGAAAAAGCTGAAGGGTATGGGACTCTGCGTCCATTCAGTGCTGGTCTATCAGGAGGAGCACCGGCGGCAGGAGGTATATCTGACGGTCAGTACCCGCAGGCGGAAATGTGTGGCGACGAAGGATATTGCAGAGGTATTGTCCAGGATGATGAAGAAGGCCATGATGCCGGGCAAGGACAGCCGGGCCTTTGTGGGCAGTGAGAAGGTGACGGTGCTTTTCGCGGAACGGACGAACTTCCAAGTGCTCTGCGGCGTAGAGAAGGCGGTCAAAAGTAAAGAAACCATTTCCGGGGACAATTTTTCCCTGCATCGGTGCCGGGAGGGGCAGTTTATCGGGGCGCTGTCGGACGGTATGGGGTCCGGCATGGCGGCTTACCGGGACAGTGAGATGGTCATCGATCTGCTGGAGCAGTTTCTGGAGGCGGGATTCTCCAAGGAGACGGCGGTGCGGATGATCAATTCGGCGTTGATCGTGCGGTCGGACGCGCAGGTGTTCTCCACCATTGATATCAGTTCGCTGGATTTGTATACGGGTATCTGCGAGTTCCTGAAGGTGGGCGCGTCCACCACCTTTATCCGGCGGGAAAACTGGGTGGAAACCATTTCCTCAACCAGCCTGCCTGCGGGCGTCTTTCACAAGCTGGAGCCGGACTGTACCAGTAAAAAGCTCTACGACGGCGACATGGTCATCATGGTCACCGACGGTGTGCTGGATGCGTTGCCTGCGGCTCATCAGGAGAAATTGATAAAGGATATCATTCTGGAGCACGATACAGGAAATCCGTCCGAGCTGGCAGCTTACATTCTGGCCCGGGTGCGTCAGTACCGGGAGAAGGAGCCTGTCGACGATATGACGGTGTTGGTGATGGGGCTGGTAAAGTATTAAAGAGATATGGTATACTAAAAGCAATGGAAAAACTACGAAAGGAAAACTGGGAAATGCTGGATCGTGTGCGCGCATTTACAGAAAAATATCAGATGATTCGTCCGGGAGACAGGATTGTGGCGGGCATATCGGGAGGTGCGGATTCCGTATGCCTGCTTTTCCTGTTGAAAGAGCTGTGCGGAGAAAAGGGCGCAGCGCTGTCCGCAGTGCATGTAAATCATTGTCTGCGGGGCGCGGAGGCCGACGGGGACGAGGCCTATGTGCGGGAGCTTTGCGGAAGCCTGGAGGTTCCGCTTTCCGTCCGTTCCTTTGACGTGCAGGGCCGGGCTAAGCGGGAGCATCTGACGCTGGAGGAGGCCGGACGGCTCTGCAGGTATGAGACCTTTGCGGAGGAAGCGGAGCGTCTTGGGGGCGCGCGGATTGCGGTGGCTCACCATGCGGGGGATCAGGCGGAGACGGTACTGTTTCAGCTGTTCCGCGGAAGCGGCCTAAAGGGGCTGTCCGGCATGAGCCCGGCGCGGGACAATATCATTCGGCCTTTGCTCTGCGCAGAGCGTGAGGAAGTCGAGACGTGGCTGACCGGGCGAGGGATAGCCTGGCGCACTGACAGCACGAACCTGAGCATGGACTACACACGCAACCGGATTCGGGGCGACATTCTGAAGACGGCCCGGGAGAGCGTCAATGCGAAGGCGATCCGACATGTGGCCGAGGCGGCTGCGGAGCTTAGGGAGGTGGAGGCGTTTCTGGAGCGGAAGACGGCGGAAGCCTACCGAATCTGTGTGCGGGAAGAGGACGGCGCACGGTTTGTATTTACCAACGCATTTTCCATGCAGGATCCCCTGATCGGAAGCAGACTGCTGCGACGGTGCATGGCGGAGCTTGGCGGACTCAAGGACGTGGAGCGGGTTCACATCGAGATGCTCCGGGAGCTGTTCGAAAAGCAGACCGGGAGCAGAATGGATCTGCCGGGTGGCCGCAGCGCAAGACGGGAATATGAGGGCGTGCGGCTCAGTCGGAGTGAGAAGCCTGCACGGCAGCAGGACGGTGAGAAAACCAGTCCCATATCGCTCTGTCCGGAGATTCCCGGCAGCGTTACCATCCGGGGAGAAAAATGGAAATTTACCCTGTATCCGGAGGAAAA
>USDU01000017.1 GCA_900553635.1 uncultured Lachnospiraceae bacterium
GATCTATACCGCGATTTGTTCGCTGGCAGGCTTCCTGATTGTTACGCCTATCGTGGAGCTGGCGGATGGCGGCAATGGATTTGCCCTGAATGATTTGGGAACCATGTCGATCTTTACCGGTATTATCATCGCAATTCTGTGTACGGAGATTTACCGGCTTATTGTAAAGAAAAATATGGTTATCCATATGCCGGACAGCGTTCCGCCCATGGTGGCAGATTCTTTCCTTTCCGTTATCCCGGTTGCAGTGGTGCTGCTGGTATGCTTTGCAATTCAGTTCCTTTTCGCAAAAACAAGCTTTGGAACCTTAAATGGTTTTGTATACAAAATGATTCAGGTGCCGATTTCCAAGATTGGAACCAGCTTCCCGGCGACCATGCTGGCAGGAGCGCTGTGTAACCTGTTCTGGTTCTTCGGCCTTCACGGTAACAGCATCGTATACAACTCCGTGCTCAGCCCGATTTTCAAGGCCATGTCTCTGGAAAATCTGGCAGCCTTCCAGGCACATCAGGCGATTCCGCATATTATCACAGAGGAGTTCGCATGGTACTTCGGCGGATTTAACGGCAGCTTTATTGCATACCCCATTCTGATTTGTATCTTCCTGTTCTTCCGGAATAAGAAGGAGTGGAAAAATCTAGGAGAAGTAGCGCTGATTCCGGGAATCTTCAGTATCTATGAGCCCATCGTATTCGGCTTCCCGCTGATGCTGAATCCCATGCTTCTGATTCCCATGCTGCTGACACCGGCAGTATCCTGCGCAATTGGTTACATCTTTATGTACACCGGCATCTGCCCGCCCTGCACCGGCGTCTCCGTTCCCTGGACCACACCGATGATCTTAAGCGGAATTATTACGACCAACTCCCTGATGGGCGGAGTCGTACAGCTGATAACGATTGTGGCACTGACGGCCCTGTGGTACGTATTCCTGAAAATGCTGTATAAGCAGGATGAAAAGGCCGTTGTAAAATAAAACAGAATGAGGAATGAAAAATGGATCGGAAAACAGTTTATGACAAAATATTGGGAAGTATGGTATGCTGCGCTCTGGGCGACGCCATGGGCGCGGTAACAGAGAATCTGAGCTTTGATCAAATCCGGGATAAATACCCCGGAGGCGTCCGGGAACTGATTGCGCCGGACAAGACGGCCTTTGCCTATGGCAATACGCCGGGACAGATTACCGATGATTTCTCCCAGACCTATCTTCTGACAGAAGAAATTATTAAAAATAACGGCGTAGTCAGCCCGGATTGCGTGGAGGAGATGCTGGTACGCTGGTCGAATATTCCGAAATATTTCAACCGGTTCGCGGGACCGACGACCCGCAGCGCCATCGCGGCGATCCGGGCGAAGAAAGAGGGACGGGAATATGTGGTGAATGAAGTCATCGATTATGCCCGTCAGGCCACCAACGGCAGCGCCATGAAAATCTCTCCAGCAGGCTTTTTCAATCCGGGAGACGTGGATAAGGCCATTGAGGACGCGGTATGCGTCACCAGAGTTACCCACGATAATCAGCTGGCGATTTCGGGAGCCTGTGCTACCGCCGCGGCTATCAGCAAGGCATTTGATGAAAAGGCCAGTGTGTACGATATCATTCAGGCTGGTATCTATGGAGCCCGCAAGGGAGAGGAGATCGGCATGCGAATTTCGAGAACCGTAGGCGGTCCCAGCGTGACTGAGCGTATCGGTATGGCAGTGGCCATCGCCATGCTTCCGGAATCCAAAGAAGATCGCCTGAGAAAGATTTACAATCTGGTGGGAACCGGTCTGCATGTGTCGGAGGCAGTGCCCGCGGCCTTTGGAATTATCCTTATCTGTGATGGAGACAACTGGGAGAGCGTGTGCGAAGCAGTGAATGTGGGCTATGACACAGACACGGTAGCGGCGATCGTCGGCTCTATCGTAGGAGCCTTGAAAGGTACTGCTGGAATCAGCGAAGAGCTGTTCGAAATTCTGAACCGGGAGAATGAAATTGCCCTGGAGGAGACTGCGGAAAAGGTGACAGCGCTGGTATATGACAAAATGAAATAGAATAGAACCAAAAGGAAAGAACCCCTGGCGCATGGAAAATTCTATGCTCTGGGGGCCTTGTGTCTGTATGATATACTGAGAATAAAAAAGAAACGAGCAGGCCGCTTTAGCAAAAGCTGTACGGTTGTAAAACTCATTTCTTCCATTATTAATCTATCGTGCTTTTTATGAAAAGTCAAGAATACTTTGAAGGATTTCATGGGAATTTCTGCGTCTACTTGACGAATACAGCCCTGGCACGGTATAATAATTCAATTAAATAGCAATTCCAATACAGCAAATAAAAGGAGTAATTACAAATGGCAAGTCTGTGGGGCGGAAGATTTGAGAAGGATATGGATGATATTGTAAAGAAATACAATGCATCTATTTTTTTTGATCAGAGAATGTACAATGAGGACATCGAGGGCAGTATTGCCCATGTGACCATGCTGGGAAAGCAGGGCATCGTGTCCGAGGAGGAGAAGGAGCAGATTATCGCGGGCCTGAAGGCGATTCGTCAGGATATTGCGGAGGGCAAGATCGTATTCAACGTGGATGACGAGGATATCCATATGGGAATCGAGAGCCGGCTTATCGAGCGTATCGGAGATGTGGGTAAGAAGCTGCATACATCCAGAAGCCGCAATGACCAGTGCCAGGTGGACATCCGCCTGTACCTGCGAAAAGAGATTTATGAGATTCTGAGCAGCCTCTGCTATCTGGAGAGCGTGATCCTGGAGAAAGCGGAGAAGTACGCGGATCAGATTACCGTGGGCTTTACCCATCTGCAGCATGCGCAGCCGATTACCATTGGCTTCATGTTCATGGCTTATTTCCAGATGTTCAAGCGGGATATCGAGCGGCTGATGGATACGGTGGAGCGTCTGAATTACAATCCGCTGGGAGCCTGCGCCCTGGCCGGAACCACGATGCCCATTGACCGTCATCTGACCAGTGAGCTGCTTCATTTTAAAGCGCCCACTGAAAATGCCATGGATACCGTCAGCGACCGTGACTATAGCCTGGAGTTTTTAAGCGACGCGTCCATCTCCATGATGCATCTGTCCCGCTGGGCGGAGGAGTTCGCATGGTGGAATTCTTCGGAGTTCTCTTATATCGCCATCGACGACAGCTTCTGCACCGGAAGCAGCATTATGCCGCAGAAGAAGAATCCGGATATGGCCGAGCTGATCCGTGGCAAGGTAGGCCGGGTATACGGCGATCTGATGCAGCTTCTGACCGTCATGAAGGGAACTGCCCTGGCCTACAATAAGGATTTCCAGGAAGATAAGGAGAGCGTCTTTGACGCCATCGACACCTGGAAGGCTACCATCGACATCTTCGCGAAGATGCTGGACAAGACCGAGTTCCGTATGGATCAGATCGAGAAGCAGCTCAGTAAGGGCTTCCTGAACGCTACAGATATCGCGGAGCATTTCGCAAAGCAGGGCATCCCCTTCCGTGAGGCGCACTCCATCGTAGGTCATATGGTAAAGGCCTGCGAGAACAAGGGCTGCGATTTCGAGGATCTGACCGACGAGGATCTGCAGGCCATCGACAAGCGCGTGACTAAGGAGCTGCTGGGTGACATCAGCATCAAAACCTGCGTAGACGCCCGGGTATCCTTCGGCGGAACCGCTCCGTCCGAGGTACGCCGCCAGATCGAGGTGGGCCGCCAGTGGTTGAACAGCCTGGAGCGCTAAAAGCAGTGAAAACAGAAGAAAAAAATTGGCAGCATAAATAAAAAAATACTTGCAATCTGAATCCCCGTGTGTTATCATACTAGACGTATGATCTCCACGGGGATTCTGCGCCTGTTTTTAAGTGCGTGTTTTTGGAAGATTCGTGAGATCGGGAACAAGAAATGCCTTGTTTTTCGGCATTTTTTCACTTCAAAACCCAGTTGTGGAGGATGCACGGAGAACGAAAGATGTGAAAGGAGGATTTTTACGATGAAAGTAAGATCATCTGTAAAACCCATTTGCGAGAAATGCAAAATCATCAAAAGAAAAGGTAGTATCAGAGTAATTTGCGAGAATCCGAAGCACAAGCAGCGCCAGGGTTAATTCCGCAGATTGTGATAAATCTCGTTTCATATATATTTGTGAGCAGGAGATTATTCACAATGATATTGCTTAAAACGGAGAAATGCGTACCGCAGAGTATCTGAAAGGTCGGATAAAATATCCGGCTGGATGCGAACTTTCGTATCCCATTTAGGAAAGTGTCAGCGGGCACCTATTAAAAAACGCCCGAACCCAATTTTTTATTAAATGGAGGAATAATCAAATGGCTCGTATTTCTGGTGTAGACTTACCAAGAGAAAAGCGTGTAGAGATTGGTCTGACTTACGTATACGGCATCGGCCGCGTAAGCGCAACCAAGATTCTGGAAGCAGCAAAGGTAAATCCGGATACCCGTGTAAGAGACCTGACTGACGATGAAGTCAAGAGAATCAGCGAAGTAATCGATGCTGACTACATGGTAGAGGGAGATTTAAGACGTGAGATCGCGATGAACATCAAGCGTCTGCAGGAGATTGGATGCTACAGAGGTATCCGTCATCGTAAGGGACTGCCGGTTCGTGGTCAGAAGACAAAGACCAATGCAAGAACTCGCAAGGGTCCGAAGAGAACAGTAGCAAACAAGAAAAAGTAGGCATTGAGCACTTAGCGAATGCAAGCGCAAGGCGCGCAGCATGAGATTAGTGCGAAAGCCCACCCGGACACTTAATGAATTCCGAGCAAAGCGAGAGAATGAATTTAGTGACCGTGGTGTTACCTTAATAATTAAGAAAGTAGGTTAGTTTAAAATGGCGAAAGTTACAAAGAAAGTGACAAAAAAGCGCGTAAAGAAAAACGTTGAACGCGGACAGGCACATATTCAGTCATCTTTTAACAACACAATCGTTACCCTGACAGATACCGAAGGAAACGCTCTGTCATGGGCAAGTGCCGGTGGTCTGGGATTTAGAGGTTCAAGGAAATCTACTCCGTATGCTGCACAGATGGCAGCTGAGACTGCAACCAAGGCAGCTTTAGTACATGGACTCAAGACTGTAGACGTTATGGTTAAGGGACCGGGTTCAGGCCGTGAGGCAGCAATCCGTGCACTTCAGGCATGTGGTCTGGAGGTAACCAGTATTCGTGACGTAACACCCGTTCCGCACAACGGATGCCGTCCGCCCAAGCGTAGAAGAGTCTAATTTAGGAGGTACGTAAGTTATGGCAGTCAATCGTGTTCCGGTTTTAAAAAGATGTCGTTCCCTTGGTCTGGAGCCGACAGTATTAGGAATTGATAAGAAGTCCACAAGAGAGTTAAAGAGAGCAAACAGAAAGATGTCCGAGTACGGACTTCAGCTTCGTGAGAAGCAGAAAGCAAAATTCATCTACGGCGTACTTGAGAAGCCGTTCCGCAACTACTACAAGAGAGCGGACAGAATGAAGGGCCAGACAGGTGAGAACCTGATGGTTATCCTGGAGAGCAGACTGGACAACGTTGTTTTCCGTCTTGGCCTTGCGAGAACCAGAAGAGAGGCTCGTCAGATCGTTGACCACAAGCACGTTCTGGTAAACGGCAAGCAGGTGAACATCCCGTCCTACCTTGTAAAGGCTGGCGATGTGATCGAAATCAAAGAGAAGTGCAAGGGCTCTCAGAGATACAAGGATATCGTAGAGGCAACTGCAGGAAGACTGGTTCCGGAGTGGCTTGAGGCTGACCTCGAGGCTCTGAAGGGAACTGTAAAAGAGCTTCCGAGCAGAGAAGTCATCGACGTTCCGGTTGATGAGATGCTTATCGTCGAGCTGTATTCTAAGTAATTCTGAATATATATCGACAGCATAACACCCAAACAAAATGTGAAGGAGGAGCCTTTTAGTGTTCGAGTTTAATAAACCGAAAATTGAGATTGCAGAGATTTCAAATGATAAGAAGTATGGAAAATTTGTGGTTGAGCCGCTTGAGAGAGGCTATGGTACGACACTGGGCAATTCACTGAGAAGAATCATGCTTTCTTCGTTACCGGGTGCAGCAGTCAGCCAGGTGAAGATCGAAGGCGTTCTGCATGAGTTCAGTTCTATTCCGGGAGTTAAGGAAGATGTAACTGAGATCATCATGAACATCAAGAATCTGGCCATTCGGAATACAAGCGACAGCAACGAAGCGAAAGTCGCCTACATCGAGTTCGATGGAGAGGGCGTAGTCACAGCAGCTGATATTCAGGCAGATCCCGATATCGAGATTCTGAACCCGGAGCTTGTCATCGCTCATCTGAACGGCGGCGCAGACAGCAAGCTGTACATGGAGCTGACGATTACGAAGGGCAGAGGCTATGTGAGTGCAGATAAGAATAAGAATCCGGATCTCCCCATCGGAGTGATCGCGATCGATTCTATCTATACACCCGTTGAGCGTGTAAATATGACAGTGCAGGATACCCGTGTAGGTCAGGTAACTGACTACGACAAGCTGACACTTGACGTATATACCAACGGAACCCTGGTTCCGGATGAGGCTGTCAGCCTTGCTGCAAAGGTACTGAGCGAGCATCTGAGCCTGTTCATCGACCTGTCCGAGAATGCCAAGACCGCAGAGGTTATGGTAGAGAAAGAGGACAATGAGAAGGAAAAAGTGCTTGAAATGAGCATTGACGAGCTGGAGCTTTCCGTTCGTTCCTTCAACTGCTTGAAGAGAGCAGGAATCAATACAGTAGAAGAACTTTGCAACAGAACTCCGGAGGATATGATGAAGGTTCGTAACCTGGGTCGTAAGTCCCTGGAGGAGGTACTTGCAAAACTGAAGGAGCTGGGTCTCCAGCTGAACCCAAGCGAAGAGTAATCTTCGCTTGGGTGATATGTAAACACTATGGAAGAAAGCCCTCCCCAGTAAGACCGAAGAAGCATGGGGATGCGGCTCCACAGATGGAGGAAAATCAAAATGGCAAAGTATAGAAAACTGAGCAGAACATCCAGCCAGAGAAAGGCTCTCCTGAGAAATCAGGTAACCGCTCTTCTGGAGAACGGCAAGATTGTAACAACCGAGGCTAAGGCGAAGGAAGTTCGCAAGATTGCTGAGGGACTGATCGCACTGGCAGTAAAGGAGAAGGACAACTTCGATACCGTTACTGTTACCGCTAAGGTTCCGCGTAAGGACGCTGACGGAAAGCGCGTAAAGGAAGTTGTAGACGGCAAGAAGGTTACCGTATACGACGAAGTAGAGAAGACCATCAAGAAGGATCAGCCGTCCAGACTGCATGCCAGACGTCAGATGCTGAAGGTTCTCTACACTGTAACTGAGGTTCCGACCGCAGCTGCAGGAAAGAAGAAGAACACCAAGAAGGTTGACCTGACAGCGAAGCTGTTCGACGAGATCGCACCGAAGTACGCAAGCCGCAATGGTGGTTACACCAGAATCGTAAAGATCGGCCAGCGTAAAGGCGATGCAGCTATGGAAGTAGTTCTGGAGCTGGTATAAGCCTTAACGAATTGTTCGAGATTCTTTGATTGAACTTAGAATTCCCCCGGGCTGGAGAAATCCGACGCGGGGGCATTTTTATGATACAAACTGGAAAATTCTGGGTGAACCATCCGGCGCAGAATATGGGTGAAATATGCATTTTTCTTGCACTTTCTTTCCATGGATAGTAAAATAATATCAAGTATGTAATGCGCCTGCGCATAAGGCGCACTTTTCATCATGCAGTCTGGATAAAAAGGATCCACAGAGGAGGACAAATTATGATATCACAGGAATGCTACGAGCTTGGCAGCAAAAGCTCTGTTATAAGAGAGATTTTTTCCTACGGACTGAAGAGAAAGGCTGAGATAGGCGAGGATAAAGTCTATGATTTCAGCCTGGGCAATCCCAGCATCCCGGCGCCGGAATCCGTGAAAAAGGCGATTTTGGAGCTGATGGAGCTGCCGCCGGAAAAAGTTCACGCATATTCTCCGGCACCGGGTGATCCGAAGGTGCGTACGGCCATTGCAGATTCTTTGAATCGTCGTTTCGGCGAGAGCTTCCGAATGGAAAATATCTTTATGACCTGCGGAGCTGCAGCTTCCCTGAATATCTGTCTGAAAGCCCTGCTAAACGCAGGAGAAGAAGTCATTACCTTTGCGCCGTTCTTCCCGGAGTATCGTGTCTGGGTCGAGGGCGTGGGTGCTACCCTGAACGTAATCCCGGCGAAGTTGCCGGATTTCCAGATCGACGCAGCAGCTTTCGGGCAGGCTATCACACCGAAGACCAAGGTGGTTATTGTAAATACCCCGAATAATCCCTCAGGAGTTGTCTATTCCGAGGAAACAATCAAGAATCTTTGCACAATACTGAAAAAGAAATCCGAGGAGTATGGTGCGCCCATTTATCTGATTACTGATGAACCTTACCGGGAGATCGTGTACGATGATATTAAGGTGCCTTACCTGACAAAGTATTATGACAACACGTTGGTTTGCTATTCCTACAGCAAATCTCTGTCCCTGCCGGGCGAGCGTATCGGGTATATTGTCATTCCGGATCGCATTGCCGACCATGAGCATGTGGCTCCGGCCATCGCGGGCGCTGCCCGGGTGCTGGGCTTTGTGTGCGCGCCGTCCCTGTTTCAGCAGGTGGTGGCAAAGTGCGTGGACGATACCGGAGATATTTCCGCCTATAAGAAGAATCGGGACATTCTGGTGGACGGCCTCAAGCAAATCGGCTACACTTGTGTAAAACCTCAGGGAGCCTTCTATCTGTTCATGAAGGCGTTGGAGGAGGACGCCTACGCTTTTTGTGAGCGTGCAAAGAAGTTTGACCTGCTTCTGGTACCCAGCGACGATTTTGGCTGCCCGGGCTATGTGCGGATTTCCTACTGCGTATCCGAGAAGACCATTGTGGATTCCATGCCGGCCTTTGAGAAGCTGATGGAGGAATATAGAACGAATGCTGTTTAATTCGCTGCAATTTGCAATCTTTTTCCCTGTGGCGGCGCTTATTTACTTCGTAATTCCGAAGAAAATGCGCTGTCTCTGGCTTCTTCTTGCAAGCTACGTATTTTATATGAGCGCCAGCCCGAAATACGTGGTCTTTCTGCTGTTCTCCACGCTGGTCACCTACGCTGGCGGCCTATTGGTGGAGCGGGCGGAAGCGAAAAAGAAGAAATTTTATATGGGGCTGACCTTTCTGTGCAGCCTGGGCGTGTTGGGCCTTTTGAAGTATTTTGATTTCCTGCTGGGTAATGTAAATGCATTGCTTGGGCTTGCGGGGATTGCTCCTGTAAACAAGCCTTTCAGCATCGGCCTGCCGGTGGGAATCTCCTTTTATACCTTCCAGTCCCTGGGCTATATGGTGGATGTCTATCGGGGCGACACAAGGGCAGAACGGAACATTCTGAATTACGCCCTGTTCGTGTCCTTCTTCCCGGTGATTTTGTCTGGCCCCATCGAGCGCTCCGGCAATCTGCTCCGCCAGATTCGAGAGCTTCCGGAGAAAGCCCTGTGGAATTATGGGCGGGTGGCGGGCGGCCTGACCCTGCTCTTATTTGGCCTGTTCCAGAAAATGGTCATCGCGGACCGGATTGCCATTCTGGCCAATCAGGTCTTTGACAACTATCACATGTATGGCACCTTCGGCCTGACCGTGGGAGCCATTGCCTATACGATTCAGATTTACTGCGATTTCGCCAGCTATTCCATGATGGCCTTCGGCGTGGCGAAGGTGCTGGATTTTGGGATCATCGAGAACTTCCAGACGCCCTATTTCTCGCGGTCCATGCGGGAGTTCTGGCGCAGATGGCACATCTCCTTAAGCAGCTGGTTCCGGGATTATCTCTATATTCCCCTGGGCGGCAGCCACTGTGGGAAATGGCGCAGATATTTCAATCTGATGGTGACCTTCCTGGCCAGCGGTCTGTGGCACGGCGCCAGCTGGAGCTTCGTGGTCTGGGGCGGACTGCATGGGCTTTATCAGGTCATTGGATATGAGCTGCGGGGTATGAAGGACCGTATCAATGAAAAGCTGCATACAAAGACGGATTGTCTCAGCTACAAGCTGGGGCAGGTGCTGGTAACCTTCTGCCTGACGGCCTTTGCCTGGATCTTTTTCCGGGCGGGCAGCCTCAGGGATGCTTTCGGCTATATCCGTCGGATGGTGACCAAGCCAGATCCCTGGTGTCTGTTTAATGGAGAACTTTATAATCTGGGCCTGGATCGGGTAGAAATGAATGTATTGTTCGTTGGTCTTCTGATTTTACTGCTGGTGGATTTGGTTCGATACTTCAAAAAGCAGCAGTTGGATGTTTATTTGGCAAAGCAGAATCTCTGGTTCCGGTGGGGCGTGCTGCTGGCGCTGATTGCGGCGGTGGCCATCTTTGGCATCTACGGGCCGGGATATGACGCCCAGCAGTTTATCTATTTCCAGTTTTAGGAGAATTACATGAAAAAGAAACTAATCGGTACGGTTGTATTTCTGGCGTTGGCGGCGGGGCTTCTGTGGAAGCTGAACGATGCGTTCCGTCTCAAGCAGGAGGACGGCATCGTTCCCATGGAGCTCTTTTACGAGCAGGAGCCGGGGACCATCGACGTGATGTTCTACGGAAGCAGCCATACCTATTCCGATATCAACCCGGCGGTGCTTTGGGATCAGGAGGGGATCTCCTCCTACGATCTGGCGGGGAGCCTGCAGCCCCTCTGGAACACCTATTATTACATGAAGGAGAGCCTGAAGTATCAGACACCTAAGGTCATGGTGGTGGAGCTGGTGCGGGCCATCGAGGGCCGGGACTACATCGAGGAGGCCCGGACGGTAACCAACACCTTCGGCATGAAATTTTCGAAAGATAAGATCGAAGCTATTCGGGTCAGCACGCCGGACAATCTGATTCCCTATCTGTTGGGTTATCCGGTGTATCATTCCCGGTATACGGAGCTTTCCCGGGCGGATTTCGCGGCGTATCGGGGTGATCCCCACGGCAAGGCCTCCAAGGGCTATTATCCGCTGTATGTGACGAAAGCCTATGACTCCATGGCAGATATGAGTGAGATCACCGAAAGCAGCGACCTGGCTCCCAAGTCCGAGGAATATCTGCGGAAAATCATTGCATTGGCAAAAGAAGAGGACATTCCGCTGGTGTTTATGATTTCCCCTTATCAGGGCATCATCGAGAGCGAGCAGATGATTTTTAACCGATGCGGGGAAATCGCGGAGGAGGAGGGTATTCCGTTCCTGGATTTCAACCGGATGTACGATGAACTGGGGCTTAACCCGGAGACGGATATGGCGGAGGCTTCCCATCTGAATTATCGGGGAACCGGGAAGCTGAGCCGTTATCTGGCTGGGTGGCTGGCGTCAAACTATGATCTGGCCGATCATCGGGGCGATGAGACTTATGCCAGTTGGGAGGAAAATGCGGCCGACTGGAAGCAGAAGGACGCAAACCAGATGCTGACAGAGGAGGAAGGCTGGTATGATTTCCTGCAGCTACTTTCGGAAAATGAGGGAACCTATACCTATGTGATTGGTCTGACCGGCGCTTATGACAATGGAGAGCAGCCCATCGGCGAGGTGCTCTCGGAGCTTGGCGTGCCGGAGGAGGTGCTGGAACAGGGTGGTGTCTTTATCGGTGGCGTGGACGGCGGAACCGTGTTGCCTGGCGGAGCGGATGGTTCCTGTGTGCTGGAGTTTGCGGCTTCCGATCTGGAAGTGAAGGGCAGCGGGGGAAATCAGTCTGTCGTGTATAGTGGTGAGAGTGAGTTAAAAACGCTTAATGGTATCAATGTGCTGGTGTATGACCATTTCACCGAGAGTCTGGTGACGGCGGTGGGTTTTGACGCTGAGAACGGATATACCTGTGTGCATTAATGCAAAAACAGTCTCGCAAAATATATATTTTTAAGGATGCAGCAGGCGAGATAGATGATAAAAAAACAGGGTAATTTACAAAATATTAAGAAAGATTCTATGACATATTAAAAATATATCGCTAGAATAAAAACAGTTGCTGTTCTGAGTTACTTTTTTCGACAGAAAATTTGGAAGGAAGAGCGGGAACAGCAACAGCAGAGGTAAGAAATGAAATACGAACATATGGAGCCTGCCCGCTTCGTCTCCCGGTCCAATCGGTTTGTGGCTTACGTGGAGCAGAACGGCCAGCAGGAGATCTGCCATGTGAAAAACACGGGCCGCTGTAAGGAGCTGCTGATTCCCGGCGCGGAGCTGTATGTGCAGCGCTTCGATAACCCGGCCCGGAAGACGGCGCTCGACCTGGTTTCCGTGAAAAAAGGTAAGCAGTGGGTGAATATGGATTCCCAGGCCCCTAACAAGGTGGTGGCGGAATGGCTGAAGGCAGGCGGACTGGGCATGACAGACATCTTTGTGAAGCCCGAGTGCAAGTATGAGAATTCCCGATTTGACTTTTATCTGGAATATGCGGGCCGTAAGGCCTTTATGGAGGTCAAGGGCGTGACCCTGGAGGAGGATGGCGTGGCCCGTTTTCCGGACGCGCCCACCGAGCGGGGCGTGAAGCATATGGAGGAGCTGATGCGCTGTGTCGAGGACGGATATGATGCGTATGTCTGCTTTGTGATACAGATGAAGGGCGTCACGCGGCTGGAGCCCAACGACCGGACTCATCCGGCCTTTGGAGAGGCGCTGCGGAGAGCAGCGAAGGCCGGCGTGAAGGTGCTGGCTTATGACTGCCTGGTGAAGCCGGATGAGCTGAAGATAGACAAGAAAATAGAGGTTTGTCTTTAAGTAAAAAATTTAAAGTTATTTTTAGTAGAAAATAGAGGTTTATTTTTGAAGAAAGATTTGAATGTAGACTGCAATACAAAAAAAGAGGAACAGCAGAAAAAATCGGATGTTACAGCAGTGGGCGACAGCCAGTTGGCCGCTATCGTGCAGCCGCTCCTGTCCTGGTATGACACCCACGCCCGCGTCCTACCCTGGCGGGAGCACCCGGCTCCCTATCGGGTCTGGGTATCGGAAATCATGCTGCAGCAGACGAGAGTGGAGGCGGTAAAGCCCTATTTTGAGCGCTTTATGACGGCGCTTCCCACCATCCGCGATCTGGCGGAGGCTCCCGAGGACGTCATCCTGAAGCTATGGGAAGGGTTAGGATATTATAACCGTGTCCGAAATATGCAGAAAGCCGCCCGGAAGCTGGTGGCAGAATACGACGGTCAGATGCCTGCGGATTTTGATGCGATTCTGGCACTGCCGGGCATCGGAAGCTACACGGCGGGCGCCATCGCGTCCATTGCCTTCGGCCTGCCCTACCCGGCTGTGGACGGCAATGTGCTCCGGGTTCTGTCCCGCATTGAAAAGAACTATGACGATATCCTGAAGCAGTCGGTAAAACGGCGCTTTGAGCAGGAAGTGAAGGCAGTAATCCCGGCAGACCGGGCCGGTGATTTCAGCCAGTCATTGATCGAGCTGGGAGCTATCGTCTGTGTCCCTAACGGCGCGCCCAAATGCGGAGAATGTCCGCTGGCGGCATTATGCGAGGCACATAAAAATGGCGTGGAGACGGAACTCCCGAAGAAAACTCCGCCCAAAAGCCGCAGAATCGAAGATAAGACGGTTTTGGTACTGGTGTCGGACAATCAGGCTGCCCTCCGCAAACGGCCAGCGAAAGGGCTTCTGGCAGGGCTCTACGAGTTGCCGAACCTGGAAGGCTATCTGAACTCGGAGCAGGTGCTGGATTATGTGAAAGCGGAAGGTCTGTCCGCCATCCGAATCCAGGCGCTTCCGGCGGCAAAGCATATTTTCAGCCACATTGAATGGCATATGGCCGGATATGTGGTGAAGGTAGAGGAGCCGGAGCAGCAGGAAAATGACGCTTCGGACAGCCACGATTCCCCGGGAAAGCTGTTCTTCGTGGAAAAGCAGCAGATGGAAGAGAAATATTCGATTCCGGCGGCTTTTGCGGCCTATACGGAATATTTTAAGCATAGATACTAGAGGTTTTATGGAGGAACGATTTATCATGTACGACTGCATTATCATCGGTTCCGGAATCGCAGGCGCTGCGGCGGCCAGAGTGCTGGCGGAGGAGCAGGGCAAGAAGGTTCTGGTACTGGAAAAGAAACACCATATCGGCGGCAACTGCTACGACGGGAAGGACGAGTACGGCATCCTGGTACACTGGTACGGCCCGCACATCTTCCACACCGGCAACGAGGAGGTCTATGAGTGGCTGTCCCGTTTCACCGACTGGTACGCCTTCGGCCACGAGGTAGTAGCCCGGGTGGGCGACAAGCTTCTGCCGGTTCCCTTCAACCTGAATACCCTGAAAATGGTCTACGGCGAAGAAAAAGCCGCCGTTCTGGAGAAGAAGCTGGTGGACACCTTCGGCTTCGGCGCAAGAGTGCCGATTCTGAAGCTCCGGGAGCAGCAGGACGAGGATCTGCGGGCCATCGCGGACTACGTCTATGAAAATGTTTTCCTGCGCTACACCATGAAGCAGTGGGGTCAGACCCCGGAGGAGATCGACCCGGCAGTCACTGGCCGCGTTCCGGTGGTCATTTCCTATGATAACCGGTATTTCGGGGACAAATATCAGGGTATGCCCAGGGATGGTTTTACGCCCATGTTTGAGAAAATGCTGGCTCACCCGAACATTGAGATCCGCACCAATACCAACGCGAAGGACGCACTGGTCATTTCCGAAAAGGAGGGCAAGGTACTGCTGGAAGGTCAGGAGTTCCATGGCACAGTTATTTATACCGGCCCGGTGGACGAGCTCTTCGACTGCCGCTTCGGACGGCTGCCGTATCGGACTCTGCGCTTTGATTTTGAACACTATGACAAGCCCGATTACCAGGGGCACAGCGTGGTGAACTACACGGTCAGCGAGGATTACACCCGTATCACCGAGTTCAAATATCTGACCGGTCAGAAGGCCGACAGCACTACGATTGTGAAGGAATATCCCTTCGCGTATACCGGCGCAGAGGGCGAGATTCCCTACTACGCCATCATGAATGAGGAAAATAACGCATTGTACCGAAAGTATGCGGATCTGGCGGCGCAGATACCGGATTTCCACCTTCTGGGCAGACTCGCAGAGTACAAATACTACAATATCGACGCCATGGCGGCAAAGGCCATCGCCCTTGCCCGCTCTCTGGCGTAAAAAGGAGGAAGCATGAAACTTTTATCCGTAGCAATTCCCTGTTACAATTCCGAGGCTTATATGCGTAACTGTATTCATTCCCTGCTGGCAGGCGGCGAGGAAGTGGAGATTATCATCGTGGACGACGGTTCCAGGGACGGCACCGCGGCCATTGCCGACGAATATGCTGAAAAATATCCGACCATCGTGAAGGCGGTTCATCAGGAAAACGGCGGTCACGGTGAGGCAGTCAACGCAGGCCTTCGCAACGCCACCGGTCTTTACTTCAAGGTGGTAGACAGCGATGACTGGGTATCTATTTCCGCTTACAAGGAGGTATTAAAGACTCTGGAGAAGCTGGCCGGCGCAAAGCCTATGGTGGATATGCTTATCAGTAATTTCGTCTATGAAAAAGAGGGCGCAAAGCATAAAAAAGTCATGAGCTACCGCTCTGCGTTTCCCCAGGATCAGGTCTTTACCTGGGATGATGTGAAATTCCTGCACAAGGGGCAGTATATTCTGATGCATTCGGTTATTTATCGCACCAAGCTGCTCCGGGAATGTGGACTGGATCTGCCAAAGCACACCTTCTATGTGGATAACATCTTTGTGTACCATCCGTTGCCCCATGTGAAGTATCTGTACTATCTGGATGTGAACTTTTACCGCTATTTCATTGGCCGCAGTGATCAGTCTGTCAACGAGAGCGTTATGATTGGCCGCATCGACCAGCAGCTGAAGGTCAACCGCATCATGATCGATGACTACAAGCTCTCCGACGTGCGTCAGATTCCCAACCGGAAGCTGCGCCACTATATGAAGAATTACCTGGAGATCATCATGGTGGTATCTTCGATTATTGCCATTCGTTCCGGTACCGAGGAGAACCTGGAGAAGAAGTACGAGCTCTGGAAATACCTGAAAAAGAAAGATCCGAAGACCTACTATGAGCTCAAATGGGGCGTCCTGGGCCGTACTATGAACCTGCCGGGCAGAACAGGCCGGAAGATATCGGAAGTGGCTTATAAGATTGCGAATAAGTTTGTTGGATTTAACTAGAAAGAAATGAAGAAACGCTGCGGATTCGTATATGTGGACGCAGATGACGAAGGAAACGGCACTTACAAGCGTTATCGGAAGGATTCTTTCTACTGGTATAAAAAATAATTGAGACAAATGGCGCTGAATCAGAATAAAAAACAAAATCAGGCTGGCAGATCAGACACATATCTGATCTGCCAGCCGTTCTCATTTCTCATAAAATTCTTTTTAAATAACGGTCTCTCTCTTCCTCTTCGGCACCCGTTCCCGTGCGAACGAGAACTCCATCCGATACACGATCTGATCCATCAAAGTACCCAGCACGATACCGGCCATCACGTCCAGGGCGGAGTGCTGCTTCAGGAACATGGTCGCCAGGATGATGGAAATCATCAATATAAAGGAACCGCCGTAAATCAGGCGATTGCGGCCAAGCTTCGGGTTATTTACCACAGCCCGGTGGGCTGCAATGGAATTGAATACATGGATACTCGGGAAAATGTTCGTCGGGGTATCCGCCTGGTACAGAATCTGCACCGCAAAGGTGAAGATATTGTGCCGTGGAAGCTCGGTGGGCCGCAGCAGGTGTCCGTTCGGATAGATGGTGGAGATTACCAGAAACAGTGTCATTCCGGTAAACAGGAAGAAACAGTAGCGGTAAAACTCTTTTTTCGTTCCCTTGAAGAACAGATACAGGAATACGGCGGCAATGTATACAAACCATAGCAGATACGGCACAATGAAATATTCCACGAAAGGAATCTTATCGTCCAGCCATACATGGATTACATGATAAGGCAGGTTGGCCCGGCTCTCCAACCAGAAAAACCAGGGCAGGTAGAGAAAGGCGTAGAGCAGAACCCAGGCGTGCTTATATTTCTGGAAAAATGCTTTCATGCTGTCAACCTCCTTCTATGAACAATAAAATTTATCAGAAACCCTGTGAAAAACGGGGCTGTTCATTTCTGAATCGCAGTATAGCACAAAGCTATTTCCGGTTCAATCAGGTTCATAATTTTTTAAGAAAAAAATCACATTTTACAGGACATTCTCCATAATATACAAAAGCGTTCCGCAAAGTAATGTTATGTAAATAAAATCAGAATTATGCGTTCTTTCCGGCTGCAATCAAAGTCAGGATCTGGGGGCAGCAGGCCATTTTTACAGTGCCTTCCATAAGGCAGGTTTCACCGTCCGTATGGAGCGGCAGCGTGCCGGTGACAGTCACTTCCGCGCTCCTGGCCCGGAAGATGTGGACGCCCGGGAAAATGGTGTGGAAACCCGCGTAAGCAGTCGGAAGCATCAGGGCGATCAGAAGCTTTCCGAGACGGTTGACCACGAAGATATCAAGAACTCCGTCGTGGATATCCGCATGAGGAGCCAGCTTCAGTCCGCCGCCCTCGCAGTCGCAGTTCATGCCGGATACGAAATAGGCCTTCGAGAAAGTCCGTGATTTCCCATTGCTCAGAGTAATAGTTACAGGGACTGGTTTACATAAAATCAACTGCTTCAGCGCAATACCGGCGTAGGTAAGCTTGCCCAGATGCAGATGGTTCAGAAAGTTTTTCATCCGGGAATTCAGTGCCTCATGGCAGACTGCGGCGTCAAAGCCACAGCCGCAGCTTACGGCAAAATAGCGCTTCTGTCTGCCGAGCTCCATCAATCCCAGGTCGAGCTTATCGAAGCGGGTGGGATGCAGGATATTCTGAACCGCAGCTTCGGTATCGGTGGGCAGCCCCATACACCGGGCAAAATCATTGCTGGATCCGGTGGGGATGTAGCCGAGGGTTACACGGGAAAAATCCCGGATGCCATTTATTACTTCATTGACCGTTCCGTCTCCGCCCACGGCAATCAGTGTCAGGCGTTCCGTCCGCGCAGTGATTTCAGCGGCCAGTTCGGTAGCATGAGTCCGGTAGGCGGTGAAAAATACCCGGTATTCCACATCCTCCTGATCCAGTATGCGTTCCGCCTTCTGCCATACGTATTTTCCGTTGCCGGAACGGGAACCGGGATTCACAATAAAATAGTACATGGCCTGTTCTCCTGCCTTTCTCCTGCGTTTTGAAATCTCGTTTTTATGGTTCCAGTATAGCATCGGGAAAAATCGGGTTCAAGAGTAGAAATGCCTAAAATCAGCTAATAGAATTTTCAGAAATTGATATGATTGACGGATACAGACAGATCGTGTACAATATAAGAAATATGGGCTGATCTGCCCATGGAGAATAAACGGAAAGAAAAAGGAGCTTTACATGAAGAAAGCAGTGATTATAGGAGCCGGACCGGCAGGTGTGACGGCTGCATATGAATTATTGAAGAAATCTGACGAGTACGAGGTGCTGATTCTTGAGGAGAGCCAGGAGATCGGCGGTATCTCGCGAACAGTGCGTTACAACGGTAACCGTATGGATATCGGCGGCCATCGTTTCTTTTCCAAGGATGACCGTGTAACCGCGTGGTGGGATGAGATTATGCCGCTGCAGGGCGCGCCGTCCTACGACGATAAGGTGCTGGGACGTACGATTCCGCTGAGGGCGGGCGGACCGGATCCGGAGAAGGAAGACCGGGTTATGCTGACACGTAACCGTGTATCCCGCATTTATTATCAGAAGAAGTTCTTCGATTATCCGGTTAAGATGAACGCGCGGACCATTAAGAACATGGGCTTTGCCACCACCATGGTAGCAGGCTTCAGTTACCTGAAGGCAGCTGTAGCCAAGAAGCCGGAGGACTCTCTGGAGAATTTCTATATCAACTGCTTCGGTAAGAAGCTGTATTCCATGTTTTTCGAGGGTTACACTGAGAAGCTGTGGGGACGTCATCCCAGCGAGATCGATGCTTCCTGGGGTGCACAGAGAACCAAGGGACTTTCCATTATGGGAATCCTGAAGGACAACGTACAGAAGCTGGTGCCGAAGAAGCAGGACAAGCACCAGGTACAGACCTCCCTGATCGAGGAGTTCAATTATCCCAAGTACGGCCCGGGCCAGCTCTGGGAGACCGCTGCGTCTGAGGTAGAGAAGATGGGCGGCGAGATCCGTAAGGGTTGCAAGGTGACCAGACTGCATACCGTGGACGGCCGGGTACAGAGCCTGTCCTACGTACAGAACGGCGAGGAGCATACCATCGAGGGCGACGTATTCATTTCCTCCATGCCGGTGAAGGATCTGGTAGGCGGCATGAACGATGTGCCGGAAGAGATGAGCAAGATTGCGGCGGGACTGCCCTATCGTGATTTCGTGACGGTGGGATTGCTGGTGGATAAGCTGAATCTGAAGAATGAGACGAAGCTGAAGACCCTGAAC
>USDU01000018.1 GCA_900553635.1 uncultured Lachnospiraceae bacterium
CCGTGTAATCCACGGCTGTCACCTGGTAGCCCGCCTTCGCCAGAATGATGGCAAAAAAGCCCGGGCCGGTGCCGATATCCAGCACTCTGATATCCTTCGGATCCCGGTGCGGGAACTCCATTTCCAGTGCCTTAAGCCACCGGTTCTTCTGCTCTGTCGCCAGCTCCTCCTGATTTACCTGTGAATACCCTTCCGCCCGGTTTGTCCAGTATTCTTCAATTCGTTCCAACATCTGTCCCATGTTGTCTCTCTCCCGTATCTCATGCAGCGTGCTTCTCCGTCTCAGCCGCATGTTCTTATTGGTAAAAATTATAACAAAGCCCCCCGGAGGCCACAAGCCTCCCGGGGGGATAAAAATTTGTTCTAAATCTGATTTAATTTATAATACGGAATCTACCAGCATTTTCGTATATGCGTCCTTTGGATTCTGAATCACTTCATCCGGGATCCCTTCTTCTACGATCCGCCCATCTTTCATAACGATGACACGGTCACAAAACTGCTGCACCAGTGCAAGGTTATGACAGATAAAAACATAGGACAGCTTCTTATTCTCCTGTAAATTCATAAGCAGATCGAGCACTTTCTTCTGAACTGTCACATCCAGCGCGCTGGTAGCTTCATCACAAATAATAATCTGAGGTTCTACCGCCAATGCTCTGGCAATGGCAGCCCTCTGGCACTGACCTCCGCTGACCTGATGGGGATATCTGTCCATGTAAGAAGCCTCCAGGCCACACTGTTCCAACAGGTTCGCTGTTTTTTTTCGGATCTCCTCTTTGGGAACGCCTCTGTTTTTCAGGCTTTCTCCGATTCCATAGCCTAATGTCTTTCTCGGATCAAAGGAACCAACCGGATTCTGGAAGACCATCTGAATTTTATCATAAATACTTTTAAGTGCCCTGCCTTTTCGATGTGTGATGTCCTGCCCATCCAGAATAATCTGTCCCTCTGTCACAGCTTCCAATCTTGTAATCAATTTTGCAACTGTACTCTTTCCGCTTCCGGATTCTCCGACAATTCCAAGGATTTCCCCTGCCCGCAAAGAGAAGCTCATGTTTTCTACCGCAGTCACATCCCGTTTTCCATGTTGATGGAATACTTTTTTCAGACCTTTCACCTGTAAAATGTTTTCCATACTCAACTCCTTCTAAGCTTCGGTACTGCAGATAGAAACTCTTTTGTATATTCGTTGCGCGGATGTTCCAACACCGATTTTGCCGGACCATATTCCATCCTGTTTCCATTCTGAATGACCAGCACGGTATCTGCCATAGCCGACACCACACCAATATCATGCGTCACGATGATGATCGCCGTTCCAAACAATTCCCGGACACGAAGCATCTCCTGAACCACCTGCCTCTGAACCGTCACATCCAGCGCACTGGTAGGCTCGTCCGCAAACAATACCGGCGGATTCATCAGCATGGAAATGGCGATACCTGCGCGCTGATTCATGCCTCCGGACATTTCAAAGGGATAGCTGTCCCAGATCCGCTCCGGTTCCTTAAAATTCAGTTTTGATAAAAGCTCAAGGGCACGTGCCTTTGCATCCGCCTCCGTGATTTTTCCATGTGCTTCCATACTCTCGCAAATCTGACTTCCAATGGTCCGGATCGGGCAAAGCGAAGCGCCTGCATCCTGAAAGATCATGCCGATTCCGGCGCCACGTATGAATCGAAGCTCCCGTTCCGGCATATCCACCAGATTTTCTCCCTTAAATGTAATATCTCCTCTGGTCACCAGGCCATTGTCGCCAAGCAGTCCCATGGCAGCCTTGATCAATGTGCTTTTCCCGCTTCCGGATTCTCCTACCAGTCCAAGGATCTCTCCCGGACGAAGAGAGAAGGAAATATCATGAACCACAGGATTTCCGCCAAAAGAGATCTCCACGGAATCATATTTCAATAATGTATCGTCCATTCCATAACTCCTGAATCACTGTCAAAATGATATCCTTAGTTGATATCAAGATCAGCCGTCAGCTCATAGTAATCGCACGCATGTGCGGTAAGGCCTGTCACATTTGCCTGACTGATCATGCTCATCTTTAAGAAAGAGCAGAATACAAACGCATCATCATCCAGAAGCTGCTGCTGCATCTCAATGGCAATCTGGTTTCTCTCTGTCACATCGAACGTGCTGTTCAGTTTCACTGCCAACTCTTCCAGCTCATCGCTGTGATACTGCCCACGGTTCTTGGTGGACGCATCCAGACAATGTGTAGAGAAAAAGTTAGTCGGATCTCCCAGACCACAGTTTACATTGGCACCTACATATACATCCCACGCTGCCGGGTCTTTACAGATCGTATTGTGGTCTGCAGTTGCGTTGATCTGTACCTCTATTCCGATATCCTTCAGAGTGCTCTGTGCAGCCTCTGCCAGCAGCGGCAGTTCCTGACGACTCGGATAGGTGAGCCACCGGATGGTCAGCTTCTGTCCGTCTTTTTCACGGATTCCATCACCATCGCTGTCGATCCATCCGGCTTCTTCCAAAACCGCTTTCGCTGCTTCCGGATCATAAGTCTTCGCATTCAGTGTAGAACCTCCGAACGCTACCGTATCCGGGAAGGCACCCGTTGCCACATATCCATATCCATTCAGAAGCACATTGACAAAGGATTCCTTATCAATTCCCATGGCAATGGCTTCACGGACTGCGTCATCTGCCACAACCGGAGATGCATAATTCATCTGTACGTAAAAGGAACGGCTGGTCTGCACACTGGTAAACTGGAACTTGTCATTTTCAAAAATCGGATAGCTTGCATATGCCATACCATATGCCGCATTGATCTCACCAGACTGCAGTGCCAGTGCCAGAGTATCTCCATCTGAAATGGTACGGACTGTGATCTCATCTATGTTCACATTTCCATCCCAGTAATTTTCATTTTTCACAAGCTTCAGATGATCATCTGTCACCAGTTCGGTTGCCACATACGGACCGGTACCAACCACGATTCCGTCATCCGTCACACCCTCATCCACATCAATGATACATCCATAGGGCTCAGACAGATAGTTCATCAGGCTCGGACACTCTTCGGCAGTATGGATCGTCAGCACCAGACCGTCTGCCTCCATAGACGCAATCTTCAGATCGCCCGCCGCGCGCTCATGCACAGCGATCAGATCCTCCAGACATTTCTTTACCGCTTCCGCATCACAAGGTTTTCCATTGGAAAAGCACACCCCATCTTTTAAGGTGATTTTCCAGGTAAGATTATCTACCAGCTCATACCCTTCTGCGATCCACGGTTCCAGTTTCATGGAATCATTGATCTTCATCAGAGTCTCTCCGACTCCATAGCGCATACATGCCCATCCGCAGTATGCACTGTGCGGGTCAATCGTGGATTCCTCGTTTTCTGCATTAAACGTGGTATCGCCAAATACAAATGTCTTTTTACCAGTGGTATCTGCACCGGTTGTAGCCTGTGTACTTGTACTGTCTGCAGATCCATCTGTCTTTTCTGAACCACAGCCTGCCATGACGCCTGCCATCATGGTCAGCGACAGAAGTAATGCAAGAATTTTTCCTGTTCTTTTTTTCATATGTTTATTCCCCGTTTCTTTTACTTTTTTATATCTACCTTGAATGAGAGTTCTTCGGATCCATATAATCACGGATCGTATCTCCCAGAAGGTTAAATATCACCACAGATACAAAGATGGCCAATCCCGGAGATAACACGATCCAGGGATAGGTCTGCAGCATGCTCCGGCCACTGCTCATCATGCTTCCCCACTCCGCCACCGGAGGCTGGGCTCCCAGGCCCAAAAACGACAGTCCTGCAATCTCCATCATCATCGTACCGATATCTAACATGGAGGTAACCAGAATCGGTCCGACACTATTGGGAAGCACATGCCGGAAGATCATCTGAAGTGCCGAATCACCTGCCAGCTGCGCGGCCTGCATATACGGCAGACTCTTCATGGACAAGGTCTGGCTTCTGGCAATTCTGGAATACTTCGGCCAACTGATCAGTGCCAGTGCAATGACCGCGTTCTGCACACCACCCTTTAAAATGGCTGCAACTGCCATAGCAAACACCAGACCCGGAAATGCCAGGCAGATGTCCGAGATCCGCATCATCACGGAATCAACAACTCCGCCATAGTAGCCACAGAAAATTCCAACTATCGTTCCAAACACTGTAATGATTGCGACCAAAGCAAACGTAGAAGAAATACTGGTCTGCGCTCCAATCAGTACGCGGGACAGCATATCCCGACCATAGGTATCCGTTCCCATCGGATGAGCCGCACTGGGCGGCTGCATGGCCTGGGACAGATCCTGTGCGTAAGGATCATAAGGACAGATATCCCTTGCAAAAATCGTAATCAGCAGCAATGTCGCTGCCAGTGCTGCAAACAAAAATAATTTCATCCGGATCCGGCTTCTCTTCACTTTCTGAACCCGGACAGTCACCTGACGCTCCTGACTCATTCCCGATCACCTCCCAGACGGATCCTCGGATCCAGAAAGCGATAGGAAATATCTGTCAGCAGATTGACCGCCACATAAATAATCGCCATCCACATCACATAAGCCTGAATGATCGGGTAGTCGCGCATGCTGATAGCATCCACTGCCATCTTTCCGACCCCATCCCACATGAAGATAGATTCTACAATTGCAGTTCCTCCCAGAAGACTTCCTACTGATAACATCAGCAAGGTAATGATTGTTACCAGAGAAGCTTTCATAACACTGCCCCACAGGATTCTGGAGAATTTGACGCCTCTTGCTTTTGCTCCGACCACATAATCTTTACTCAGTTCATCCAACACCGTTGCCCTTACCTGGCGAAGATATTTCGCGCTCATGGCAATGGCCAGTGTAATTGCCGGCATAGCAACACTTTTCAGACTGACCCCGGTTGCAATTACCGGAAACCAGCCCAGACGGATGGCAAACAGATACATCAATAACAGCGATACAAAAAAATTCGGTAAACTATTGCCAATAAAGCTGCATGTCCGGATCAGATAATCTGAACATCGATTTTGATGAACCGCCGATAAAATACCTAACGGAACAGAAATCAAAATCGTCAGCAGAATCGATGTGAACGTCAGAAGCAACGTTGCCGGAAGCTTGGATATAAATGTGGAGAACACTGGTTTACCAGACACATAACTGGTTCCCATATCCCCATGGAGAAGTCCTCCCAGCCAAACCACATACTGCGTCAGAAAGGGCTTGTCCAGTCCAAGCTCCTCTCGGGCTGCATCCACGACTTCCTGCGAAATATCGCTTCCAGTATTTTCCATTTTCTGCTCTACCACATCACTTCCGGCAACTCTCATCATGCCGTAGGAAAGAAATGTGATCGCCAGCAGAATCGGAATTAACTGAAGAAGTCTTTTTAAGACATATTTTTTCATGTATTGCAATCCTTTCCACAACAAAAATGCCCGAAAATCTAAACATCGGATTTCGGACATTTTTATTCTCTGATAAAATTGTAAGGCAGGAATGGGTTTTTCACAAGCCCCAGGCGGGGTTGTTACGTATTCCTGTTTTTCCTGTATTTTCATTCCTTTTTGGAATTTTCCAGTTTTCTCTTTACATATGCGATAAATTCTTTCTCCAGTTCGCCCAGCTGTTCCTCATTTCTGCTGACACAGCCAAACACTACCTCATTCTCTTTTCCCTCCAGCAGGATTCCCTCGGTACCACTGTAGGTTCCATCCAGGCTTTCACTGCTCAGATTCCAGAGATCAGAATGCTCCAGAAGATGGCGGAGCAGCGATCCGCTGTTCGTGGTCACAGACGTCTGCGGCGATTCCAGGGAAATACCCTCTATGGCTCCCAGACGCAGCACATCCTCCGGACGCACCTCTGTCTGGCTTCCCTGAACCAGGCGGAGTTCTCCGTCCGCTGGCGGAAATTGTCCTATCTTTTTTCCTCCGTAAAGCATCAACTGAATTTTCTTTAGGGGTTCAAACTGTAGCTGGTACTTCCGCATCAGGAACTGGGCGGAGGCGCTCTGTTCTTTCAACAGATAAATGAAGCCCAGATCGTCCTGTCCTTTCTGTACCCGCTCGATGACGTCCCGGACATTTCCCTCAAAGTATTCATAATAGTCGCCCTTCTGGTACGCGCGCTCATAAAACTCCGTAAACGCCGCTTCCATCCAGGAGGACGGATTCACCGATACCTTCAGACTGCGTACCGGACTTTTCCCGGCCAGCTGCTCGATCTGCTCCATAGTATCCAGCACGTTGACCGCATAGTTATAAAGCTCCTGTCCCCGGGCTGTCAGCCGGATACCCCTTCCAGTCCGCTCAAAAAGCTCAGTCTGAAGCTCATGCTCCATGGCATGAATGGTCTTGCTGACCGAGGACTGAGTGGTGTATAAAAGTTCTGCCGCTGCTGTAAAAGATCCTGCCTCTACGCAGGTTACGAAGCAGCGGAGCTGTCGGATTTCCATCATAATCATGCTCCCTCGTCTATGATTCTATCTGTCCATTTTAACAGGATCCCTTCTCCGGCACCGGGATATTCTTGTTTTATAAATGTTTAAAAGGTAAGAACTGATTTTAAAAGTCTTTTTGTATATTCCTGCTGCGGATACTCCAGCACCTGTCCGGTTGCCCCTTCCTCCACAATCCTTCCCCTGTACATGACTGCTACCCGATCGCAGAAATGACTGACCAGTGCGATATCATGGGAGATAAACAGATAGGAAAGTCCCATCTGCCGCTTCAGTTCACTCAATAGTTCCATAATCTGGGCCTGTACGGAAACGTCCAGCGCGCTGGTAACCTCATCACAGATCAGCAGCTCCGGTTTAATCAGAATCGCCCGGGCAATGGTGGCTCTCTGACATTCCCCTCCGGACAGCTCTCTTCCTTTTCTCCCTGCGTAGCTGCGATCCAGATGAACCAGAGCCATGGCCTCCAGCGCAAGCTCCCGGATTTCAGCCATCGTTCTCCCGTTTTTCCGATAAATCAGGCCCTCGCAGATATTATCCAGCACCGTTCTGTGTGGATTCAGGGATTTTATCGGATCCTGGAATACCATCTGCATATAATTCCCGTAAAAATGTATCGTTCCCTCGGTCGGCTTGAGAAGCCCCGCCGTCATATAGGCTGCCGTACTTTTACCGCTTCCGCTCTCGCCTATCAGCCCCAGGCTTTCTCCCTTTCGCAGGCTGAAGCTCACATCCTCCACCGCGCAGATGTCTTTTCCCTTTTTTCCATACTTTTCACGGCCCCGGAAAACCTTTTTCAAATGCTCTGATGTCAGAATATATTCCGGCATACGCTACCTCCTGCCCATTCTGGGGATCGCCTTGATTAGCTTCTGTGTATAAGGGTGCTCCGGATGATAGAGAACCTGTTCCCGGCTTCCCCATTCCACCAGTTCTCCCTTTTTCATAACCCCGACCTTATCCGCCATCGCTGCAATGACTCCCATATTATGGGATACAATTACAATCGCTGTTCCAAACTGCTTCCGAAGATCCAGCATCGTATCTATCACCTGCTTCTGCACCGTTACGTCCAGCGCGCTGGTAGGTTCATCTGCCAGCAGGAGCCTGGGCCGATTCGCAATGGCGATGGCCAACGCTACTCTCTGACACATTCCGCCTGACAATTCGAATGGATAGGAATTCAGAATCCGTTCCGGATTTTCCAGACGAAGCAATCTCATGATTTCCACGGCTTCCCTCTCCGCCTGCCCCTTTGTGATCTTTCTGTGCGCCCGCACAGTCTCATAATAGGTTTTCCCCGTCTTCCAGAGCGGATCCAGGGACAGCTCCGGATGTTGAAACAGCATCGCGAGCTCATTTCCGCAAAGCTGGCGCAGCCTGTTCCGGGGAAGGCCAAGAAGATCCGTTCCCTCATATCTTATCTGTCCGCCGGTCACCTGTCCCGGATTATCCAGAATGCCCAGAATTCCCTTCAGCATGGTGCTCTTCCCGCTTCCGCTTTCTCCCACAATCCCGATGATTTCTCCCGGCTTCACACCAAAGCTCACCCGGTGCACTACTTCCGTTTTTCCGTATGTGATCTGAAGTCCGTCTACCTCAAGCATCCGTTTCCCCCCTCTCGTTCAGCGCGTCCCGGAGACTGTCACCGGTTACGTTAAACAGTATCACCGTCAGGAACAACGCCAGACTTGGAAACAGAATCAGCCAGGGTGCCGTCTGCAGAAATGCCTTTCCGTTGCTAATCATAAGTCCCCATTCTGCCATGGGAGCCTGAACTCCCAGACCCAGAAAGGACAGCCCCGCCATACTTAAAATCACATTGCTGATATCCAGAACCGCCGTCAGCAGCATGGGAGAGAGAATACCCGGCAAAATATGGCGAAACAAGATCTGCCGCTTCTTGGCCCCGCATATCCGCGCCGCCTGAATATAGGTTTCATTTTTCAGCTGAAGCACAAGGCTTCTTGCCAGTCTTGCGTAAGTGGTCCAATACATAACCACAAGGGAAAGCATCGCGTTTTTCAATCCCGGTCCCAACATTCCCGCAATCGCCACCGCCAGGATAAAGCTGGGGAAAGCCTGAAATACCACCGTGATCTTCATCAGAAGCTGATCGAGCCAGCCTCCTCCATAGCCCGCCACAATTCCAATCAGCGTACCCACCGAAAATACCACGGCCACTACGCCGAGAGCCGAATATACCGATACTGCGGCGCCCTCCAGAATACGTGAAAGCACGCAGCGTCCCAGATTGTCTGTTCCGAGTGGATATTCTGCGCATGGCGCCCGGTTTGCATCCATCAGGCTCGACTGATAGGGGTCATGGGGCGCAAACCTTCTCCCGACCACTGTTAAAATCAAAAATATAAAAAGAATACTCAACATTACGAGCGCTTTTTTCTTCTTCATGCTTCCCTCTCCTGTCCGGCCCGGACTCTCGGATCAATCCATCCATAAGACAAATCTATCAGAAAATTGATCGCCAGAAAAATCAGCGCAAGCCATACCACATACGCCTGAATGACCGGATAGTCTCTCGCCGAAATCGCATCCATGGCCATCTTTCCAAGTCCCTGCAGGGAAAAAATATTTTCCACAATGGTGGTGCCTCCCAGCATTCCCGCAAAAGAAATTCCCAGCAGCGTCAAAAGCGGCAGCATACAGTTTTTCAGCACATGCCGGAACAAAATCTGCCATTCCGGCACTCCTCTGGCTCTTTCTCCTGCCACATACCCTTTTGCCAGCTCGTCCAGCACGACGACTCTCACCTGCCGGATATACCAGGAGCTTAAGGACAACGCCAGAACCAGTACCGGCATAATATAGCCCTTCGACCCGTTTTTTGAGGCAATCACCGGGAACCACCGAAGCTTTACACTGAAAAGATAGAGAAACAAAAGCGCAAGAAAGAAAGAAGGCAGGGAAGCCAGGAGATACGTTATAAACCGTACCGTCCTGTCCAGAAAGCTGTCCTGAAATCTGGCGCATACGATTCCCAGCGGAACGGATAAAACCGTAACCACAAGCATGGAAAAAAAGGTCAGGATCAGCGTTACGGGAAGGGCCTTCCGAAGCTCGTCCAGAACGGGTTTTCCGTTACGCAGCGATGTTCCCATATCTCCGCTGAGAATTCCCTTCATCCAGTCTGCGTATTGTACCGGAAGCGGTCTGTTCAATCCCATTTCCTCCCTGGTCTTTTCCAAAAGCTCCTCCGTGGGCGCCACGCCCGTTTTATTCAGCTGGATTTCAGCCGGATCGCTGGGTGCCAGATAAGTCAGGCAAAAGGAAAGAAAGGTAATGCCGAGGAATATCAGAATCAGCTGTCCTGTTTTATTTATACTGTATTTTATCAGACGCATGAAAACCTCCACGCCAGAAGCGGTGCAGATTTTCTGCACCGCCCCCTCTTCTTATTCTCGTTTTATCGCACCAGATCTGTATTTACGTCCAGCAGATAATACTCTGACGGATGGGTATGATAGTTTACCACATTCTTAGAGTAGATATTAATCATCTTCTGATGGTTAAATATGGTCATCGCATGGTCGTCCAAAGTCATCTGTACCATCTGGCGTACCAGCTCTGTTCTCTTATCGGTATCTACCGTCTTCTCAAGCTCTGCGGCCAGAGTATCCAGTTCCGGATTGGAATAATGGGAATAATTGGAGCTGCCTCCTGTTACGAGCATAAGGTTGATAAAGTACTGTGCATTTCCGGTAGGAGCCTGCACGCCCGTCTCGCAATCCAAATCATAATCTCCTGCGGCTACTACGTCATTCGTGCTCTCCAGGACTTCCACATTCAGTTTCACACCGATAGCCGCAAGCTCAGACTGAAGAAGCTCCAGAACCTGTCCCAGCTCTTTTCGGGAAGCAAAGGTAATGCCCTTCAGCTCCAACGCCTTTCCATCTTTATCCAGGATTCCGTCCCCATCGCTGTCCTTCCAGCCGTCGGCTGCCAGCAGGGCCGCCGCACCTTCCGGATCATACTTGTCTACGCTTAAGGTCAGTCCCTCTGTTCCTCCATAGGGAAGCATATCCGGATAAATCGCCCAGCAGGGCGTAGCCATATTGTTGTAAATACCTGCAGCGATACCATCTCTGTCCAGACACATTTCAATGGCCTGACGGATAACCGGGTCTGACATCAGCTCTCGATCCATGTTGTAATACAACCGGTTCGCTCTTGTGGTGGTCACAGCGTCTACTACAAAGTTCTCGTCATTTTCAAATACCGGCACGGTAGAGGTTGCCATAGCCACTCCCATATCAATCTCTCCATTCTGAAGAGCCATGGTTATGGCCTCTGTATCGCTGATGGTGATCAGATGAACCTCGTCCAGCTTCGGTTCTCCTCCCCAGTAGCCCTCATATTTTTCTACAACAGTCTCTACATAGGGCTCAAATTCCCGGATTATATAGGGTCCGGTACAGTAAAGCGTGTCCGTGTAATTGCTGTTTTCTGAATCGTATACACTCCAGAGCGGATCGCAGAGATCATTTAACAGGTTTACGCTCTCATGCTGCAGATGGAAAATCAGCTTCTGACCATCTGCCTCCAGTGTGTCAATGGCAATCTGCCCCTTTGCGCGGTCATTTACTTCATAGGTCCGCTCAAAGCATTTTTTTACTGCCTCCGCAGTCATCTTCTCTCCATTCTGGAAGGTTACATCGTCCCGGAGCGTTACCGTCCAGTTGATATAATCATCGCTCTCACAGGATACTGCCAGATTCTCCGTGGGCGTAATATTTTCATCCAGCTTAAACAGAGTCTCCGTGGTTCCGTCATACATCATATACCAGGCGTCCCAGCCATTGGCCGGATCCATGGTCTCCGCCGCAAAATAGCCCATAGAGCCGATATTCATTACTTTTTTTCCGTCTTCTGCTGCTTCTGTCTGCGCAGCTGTCGTATCTTCCGCTGCTTTTTCCCCGCCGCAGGCTGTCATGCCAAGTACCATACCAGCTGCGAGTCCCAGCGCCAACAGTTTCTTCACATTCTTTTTCAATATCGCTGTCCCTCTCTTTTCTCCATTGTTTTTTGTCCCATTTCTACTGATAAACAGCCTCATCCTCCGGATTCCAGTGATACCCCAGACGCTTCGCCGTCTGCAGGGCCACGTCCAGATCAATCTGATCCGCCAGCATGGCCAATGCCATGGACAAACCGTCCGCTGTGGTCGCTGCTGAATAATATTTGCCATCCGCTACCCAGCTGGCGTCCGGAACCTCATAAACTCCTGCCAGAAACATTCGTTTCCAGTTTTCTCCGGCTTTGCAGGCTGCGATTTTTCTGCGGAAAAGAAGACCGGTCTGTGCCACCAGATACGCTCCCTCCGCAATCATCAGACAGATTTCCGATCGTTCCACCGCAATCTTAATCATCTTCTGTAATTCATAGTCCTGTTGCAGAATTCTCCTTGCGCCACGTCCTCCCGGCACAATCAGAATCCCCTTCAGCTGCTCCGGGTTAAGCGGCTCTGTCCAGACCTTCACTCCCTGCATGCTGTTCACCATATTGCCCGCCAGTGAAAGATAATTGACATGAAGTCCCTCTTTTTCACAGGACAAAATATCCGCAGATCCAAAAGCGTCCATGGTTTCAAAATCATCAAATAATAATACATTTACTTCCATTTATTCTTTCTCCTTCACCTCGTATCGGTTTTCAGCCAAAAAGAATCGTGTTTGACCGGACACGATTCTTTTTGGGGTTGTTTGAAATTATCTGATAGAATGATTTATAATTGGGATGGTTCGAGTGTAGCAGTTTTTTTTATCCTCCACAAGCCTCCCGGGGGGTTGTTTTTCTATTCCCATTTTGCTTCTATATATATTCTTTTTTTGAATTCCGCTTATCCCCCCTGGCAGCTTGTACCCAATGCTATATCCTGCTATACTGAATAAATTCTTTATAGAAAGGACGCCACTTTATGTCAAAAACTTTACATCAACTGAACTCCCGCATTACCGGCATGATCTGTCCGCGCTGTCAGAAACGCTATCCGGTTGGGGACTACTTTTTTGGCTGTCCCGCCTGTCTGGAACGGGGCGCCAGTTCTAATCTTACCCTGGTCTACGAAGGAAAGGCACAGATTCAAAAGGATGCCACTGGCTGGCATCGTTATCGGGATTTTCTTCCCTATGACGACACGGTTTCTCTGGGCGAAGGCTTTACACCCGTGCGAACCTTTCCCCGGCTGGCGAAAGAACTGGGCTTCCGAAAGCTCTATACCAAGCATGAATTTCAAAATCCCACCGGTTCCCATAAAGACCGCATGAATCCCTTCATCACTGCCCGGGCCAGGGAAGCCGGCTATTCCACCGTCACTTGCGCTTCCAGTGGAAATGAGGCCGCTTCCCTGGCAGCTTACGCTGCCGTGGAAGGGCTGAACTGTGTCAACGTATCTACTCGTTCTATTCCTTCTCTCTGGAAAAATGCTTCAGACGCCGCCGGAGCGAAACTGGTACTTACCGATACGCCTGCTGCGCGCCTTTTCTATCAGAAGGAACAGCTTGCCCAGGGAAAAGACTGGTATCCTGCAACCAATCTTCTGGATCTTCCATCCGGCAGTTCACCCTACGGCATTGAGGGTTATAAAACCCTGTCCTTTGAGCTGTATGAACAGCTGGAAGGGCAGCTTCCGGACTATCTTCTGATTCCCACCTGCCGTGGGGATCTGTTATACGGCATCTATCTTGGTTTCCGGGATCTGCTGGAAACCGGTTATATCAAGACTCTGCCCCGTCTGGTTGCCTGCGAACCGATTCCCCGTCTGGAACTGATCCTTTCCGGTCAGAAAAGGGTGGAAGACAAATTTGAAGGCGATACCTCTTCCATGTCCTCCATCGGAGGCAATACCGCTACCTGGCAATCCGTTACGGCGCTTCGGGAAAGCGGCGGTTTTGCCCTCAGCGCGTCGGATACGGACATCCGAGACGCGGTGCGTGCTATGGCTTCCCATGGTCTCTACCTGGAAACCTCCTCTGCCGTGGTTTATCCCTGTGCAAAAAAAGCACAGAAACAGGGACTGATTTCCTCCCATGCCTCTGTACTTTTTGTACTCACTTCGAATGGTTATAAAAATACGGATCCGGCATAAATGCAGCTCCACTGGCCAGAAGAAGCTTTGTATAAGGGTGTTCCGGATTCCGGAGCACCTTTTTTACATCCCCTTCTTCCACAATTTTCCCCTGATACATCACCAGAACCCGGCTGCACAAATGAGACACCAGCGCCAGATCGTGGGAAATGACCAGAAAAGTCAGTTGGCGTTCCTTTCGAATCCGTTTCAACAGCTCCAGAATCTGTTTCTGAATCGATACGTCCAGCGCACTGGTCGCCTCATCGCAAATCAGAAGCTCCGGCTCCGTCAAAAGCGCCCTCGCAATGGCTATCCTCTGACATTCTCCACCGCTGAGCTGCGCTATTCTTCTATCCGCATATTCTGTAGGAAGTTCCACCTGGGTCAGAAGCTCTTCAATCACCGGCCTGGCCTGCCTTCTATCTGTCCGCCTTGTATGGCTCAGCGCTTCATAAAGGCTGGAAAATACCGTCATGTGACTGTCAAAGGAATCCCTCGGATTCTGAAATATCATATTCACATGACATTTTTTATAGCGGCCGCTTCGTAGACGGCGAGGTTCGCCCTGTAAAAGAACCCTTCCGCCCGTGGGCTTCTCCAGTCCCGCAATCAGACGCGCCGTGGTACTTTTCCCGCAACCGCTTTCTCCTACGATTCCAACAGCTTCTCCTTTTTCCACAAAAAAACTGATTCCATTTACCGCTCTGATTTCTCCATAGGTTTTTTCCAGTTGTTCCACCTGTAAAAACGGCTGTTTATTCATCTTCCGTCTCCATTCTGAGCACACAGGACATCAGCATCTTCGTATAGTCATGAACCGGATGTGAAAGAACCTCTTCTGCCGTTCCCCATTCTACCAGTTTTCCACTCTGCATAACTCCCACCTTATCTGCCATCTGTGCCACAACGCCCATATTGTGCGTAACCATCAAAATAGCCGCATTGGTGACCTTCTTCATATTCTGCATAGCCTTCACCACCTCCGCCTGGACTGTCACATCCAGAGCAGAGGTAGGTTCATCTGCCAGAATCAAATCCGGCTCCATTACCATAGCAAGAGCAAGGGCAACTCTCTGATTGGTTCCTCCGCTCAGCATCGGGGGATAGGAGCGCAGAATTCTTTCCGGTTTCTTCAAAAGCAGCTGCTTCATACATTCTGCTGCCTTCCTGTCCGATTCCCGGCGGCTGATTTTCCCCTTCAGGCTCAGTTCCTCCTGAAACTGTCTTCCGATCCGCATAACCGGATCCATGGATTCTCCCGCATGCTGGTAAACCATGGCGATCCGACTGCCGCGCAGGCTTCTGTATTCTTTCGGATCTAACTGCGCAAGATCTCTGCCGTCAAATTCTATCCTGCCTCCGGTTATATGTCCTTCCTGTCCCAACAGTCCGGTTATCGCTTTCAGCAGCGTGCTTTTTCCGCTTCCGCTTTCTCCTACGATACATACCGTTTCCCCGGGCTGTACAGAAAAATCCACGTTATGAACAATTTCCCTGTTCCCGTAGGCAACCGATAAGTCCTTTATCTCAAGCATGCCCTTCTCCTGTTTTTTCTTTTACTCAGCCGCGATATCTGTATCCTTCGTCAGAATATACGCCTCGGTTGCCTGTGTGGAATAACCGGAAACCTTATTATTTGCGGCAATCTGGTATTTCAGATGACCCAGGGTGAAGAAGCCGCAATCTTCTACCTCTACAGCCTGGATTTCCTTCGCAAGTTCCTCTCTCTTTGCAGTATCAAACTCCTGATCCAGCTGCGCAATCAGCTCATCTACTTTTTCATCCGAATACTTTCCGTAGTTATAATCCGCTCCGGTTTTCAGCATAATATCGCAGAAATACTGCGGATCAGCTACCGGCGCCATAATATAGCTGTTCAACGCCAGATCAAAGCCTCCGGCCTTGAGAATATTGGTATGCGCGTCGTAATCATTGGTCTGGATATCCGTAGCGATTCCAATCTCCTTTAAGGACGCCTGGATTGCTTCCGCAAAGGTAGCAAGCAAAGTTCCGTGCTCTCCATAGGTATACAGCTTAAAGCTCAGCGCCTTACCATTTTTATCTAAAACACCATCTCCATCACTGTCTGTGTAGCCTGCGTCAGCCAGCAGCTTTTTCGCATGCTCTACATCGTAGGACACGCCCGGCACCTTTCCGTAGGAAAAGCTGACCGGGAAAATAGCGGTAGCTGCTTCGGAATTTCCCTTATTGATGATATTCGCAAAGGCTTCCCGATCAATCGCAGAGGAAATTGCCTCTCTTACGCTGTGATCTGCCAGGAATTCGTTGGTATAATCGAAATACAGAATCTGGGATCTGGAGCCTGTATTGCTGGTTACCGTAATCTTATCACTGTCCATAAACTGGATAATATTCTCGGTAGGCAGCTGAAATGCCAGATCCACTTCTCCATTATCCAGAGCCATAGCCTGTGCGTTACCATCCAGAATATACTTAATGGTGACCGAATCCAGCTTCGGAACACCGTCCCAGTAATCCTTGTTTGCCACAAGCTCCATCTTGCCCTCTTCCATAGAGGCAATCACAAAGGGGCCGGTTCCCACCGGAATTGCGTTTTCTCCCTCCAGCGTATCCACATCCAGAATCGTACCTACCAGATCCGCCAGATTATTAAGAAGCGCCGCATTTACATCATTGGTGGTAATGGTAAGCGTCTGTCCCTCTGCTTCAATAGAAGCGATATTCAGCATGGTTACCGCTCTCTGATTTTTCTCACAGGTCCGATCCAGGCAGGCCTTGGCAGCCTCTCCGGTCAGCTCCTTCCCATTGCTGAACTTGATTCCATCCTTCAGGGTGATTTTCCAGGTCAGCTCGTCCACCTGCTCGTAGCTGTCTGCCAGCCATGGCTCAAGCTGCAGATCGTCATTGATACGGAACAGATTCTCTCCTACTCCGATACGCTTGGTATCCCAGCTGCTCGCTGCCGGATCCAGGTTCTTAATCTCAGAATGATAAGCCATATTCAGATGCTTCTCTCCTGTATCTGCCTGTGTACTTTCCGCCGCCTGCTCCGTAGTCTCCTCTGTGTTAGCCGCAGGTTCTTTGGAACCACCGCAGCCTGCCAACAGAGATACGCTCAGCACACCGGCCAGCAGCATGGTTAAAATCCTTTTTTTCATTGGTCTCCTCCTTAATTAAAATCATTTATTTGAACATGTTACCTGTTCTCAGAACTCATAAACTGCCTGTATGGTATTCCAGATATTCCTGTACGGAATCACCCAGACGGTTTAAAATGATAACGGATATCAGAATTGCTCCGCCCGGTATCAATGCCTGCCAGGGCGCCGTCATCAGCACCTTTCTTCCCTCATTCATCATATACCCCCATTCCGGCGTCGGCAGCTTCGCGGAAAGTCCCAGGAAAGAAAGACTGGAAATCTCCATCATGGTACCGGGAAGCGCCAGCATGGCTGTCACAAAAAGCATGCTGCCAATATTTGGAATCACATGATGTAAAATAATGTAAACTGAATTGCAGCCACACAACCGTGCAGCCTTTATATAATTACTTTCTTTTATCTTCAGAACCATGCTGCGCGACATTCTCGCATAAGAAATCCAGCCGATACTGATAAGCGCAATCGCCGCGTTTTTCACCCCGGCTCCCAGCACGCCCGCCACTGCGATAGCCATCACCTGTCCCGGAAAGGATTGTACAATCAACAAAAGCTTCTGTATCACCGCGTCCAGCGGCCCGCCATAATATCCTGCGGTCACCCCGGCTGTCGTTCCGATCACTGCCGTCACCAACACAATGACGAGTGTGGCGCTCAAGGAGCTTCTGGCTCCTGTCAGGATTCTGGAAAAAAGACATCTTCCCAGGTTATCCGTGCCAAACCAGTATTCAGCTCCGGGAGGCTGATCGATCTTCAGCAGATTGTTTTCGTACGGATCATGAGGAGAAAGCTGCTCCCCGAATAGCATGATAATAAGCAAGCCTGCTGTCAGCAGCAGATACCATGCCAGTCTGATCCGGAGTCTCTTTTTCCTATCCATTCTGACTGCCCTCTTTCTGCTTTTTTACCCGCGGATCAAACAGACTGTAGGACAGCTCTGTCAATCCGTATATCACAAAGAAAATCAGGGCAATCACAACGACAAATCCTTGGATAATCGTATAATCGTGTTCTCCAATGGCCGTCATAACCAGCCTGCCGATTCCCGGCCAGGAAAATATGATTTCTGTGATGGCCGTACCTCCCAACAATTCACCAAAGGACAGGGCAATCATGGTGATAATCGGAAGCATGGCATTTCTCAGAATATGTACAAACAGAATCTGTGTTTCCCGGATTCCTCTGGAACGCAGTCCATCCACATAGGGATGCTTCATTTCCTCATAAATCAGAGTCCGGATCTGTCGAATCATCCGCGCGCAGATTCCGGTAGCCAGGGTCGCCGCAGGCAGGATCAGAGCTGACACTCCACCGCTTCCGGATATAGAAATCAGTTTCAAACGATAGGCGAACAGATACAGAAATCCGATCCCCACCAGGAAGGCTGGCATACACAGCCTGATAAATACAAAAAAGCCGGTAATCCGGTCAAACATTTTCTCTTTTCTTGCCGCTGACATTACCCCCAGAGGGAGTGCGGCTGCTACTCCGGCAGCCAGGCTCGTCACAGCCAGTACCGCGCTTTTTCCAAGCGCTTTTGTTACCTCATCCGACACATTCCTGCCGTCAATCATGGAGACTCCCAAATCTCCATGGACAAAATTCCACAGCCAGCTCCCATATTGTTCCAGGAATGGTCGATCCAGTCCCATTTCCTCCCGTTTTTCCTGTATTGCTTCTTCCGACGGCATGGTTCCTCCAGACTGCAGGATCGTTCTTGCCGGGTCACCCGGCGCAATATACATCAGGGAAAAGGACAGTAAGGTCACTCCCAGAAGTACAATGAACAGACCGATAAGCTCTGCGACCCATTTTTTAATTTTCCATTTCACCCGCTTCACTCCTCCGGCTTATCAGCCCGCACCAGAAACATAGGGATAGAACGGTACAGTAACTTCTTTTCCTCGCTGTAGACCTGCTCATTAACCCGGGGAATCACCTGTATCTTTTCATAGCCCAGCTCCGGCAGATGAATCTCGTCCCACTCCGGACGCAGAACCTCCTTAAAATACAGAACCTTGTCAAACTCCTCATCGGTATCCGCATCGCCTGTATAGGTATTTTCCGGCTCCCCGTAGAGTCTCCGGTATTCCTCTTCGTCCCGCTTTATCGCCTCCCGGTAAGCCTCGTCTCCGGTCATATGCCAGTTTGCGTCAAAATACAGAATCCGTCCGCCCGGCTTCAGTACCCGCTTCCATTCCTCCAGCGCCCTCAGCG